>DASPQQ010000001.1:0-20939 GCA_035624885.1 Bryobacteraceae bacterium
GATGACCGCCACGCTGCCGAGCGGCGAAGTGCTCACCCTCCTCTCCATCAAAGACTGGGATTTCGCCTGGCAGGACCGTTACTTCTTCGATCACTTCATCACGCTGCCCAAAGGCACCCGCATCGACAGCGAAGTGCACTGGGATAACACGAGCGACAACCCGCGCAATCCCTCGAACCCGCCCATCCAGGTCCGCTGGGGCGAGCAGTCGAAGGATGAAATGGGCGCCATCGGCCTGCAGGGCGTGCCGCACGACGAAGCGGATCTGAAGGCGCTGCAGCTGGCTGTCCGCCAGCACACCATGGGCATGGCGCAGAGGGCCGTGATGATGGATCCCACGTTCCTGCCGCGCATGCGGGAAATGTTCGGCGGAGAGCTTCCCACCAGCCCGTTCGCCCAGTAACCATGAAGTGGCTTCTCGCACTGGCGCTGTCGGCCGTTCTGCAGCCTTCGATTTCGCTGCAGGATATCGACGGTGTCAGGCGCATGCCGCTCAAAGTCGAAGCGGGCGGCAAAGCCACGGCTCTCTTTTTCGTCACCCACGACTGCCCCGTCTCGAATTACTACTCGCACGAAATCCGCCGCATCTGTGACGATTACGGCAAGCGCGGCGTGAGCTGTTCTCTCGTGTACGTCGACCCGACGCTGACCAGCGATCAGGTGCGCAAACACGCGGCCGACTACGGCCACGGCGATTATCCGAAGATCGTCGACCGCAGGCATGAACTGGTCGCGGCCACGGGCGCGGAGATCACTCCCACCGCGGTCATCATCCGTCCGGACGAGAGTATCGCCTACCGCGGACGCATCGACAATTTCTACGCCGATTTCGGCAAACCGCGCCGCGAAGTCACCCGGCACGACCTGCGCGACGCGCTCGACGCGGTCCTTGCCGGCAAGCCGGTGGCAAATGCGGAGAACAAGCCGGTCGGCTGCTACATCCCCGAACTGAAGTTCTACGGCGTGAAGTAGAGCCTGTGGACGCGACTCCAGTCGCGTTTGGCTCACTAAAAACAGGAAATCTCACGCCTTTTTCAGCCGGTCCCCCTAAGCCGCCTTGATCTCCGTCCACAACCGGTCCCGATACCGTTGTGCCGCTGCAGGCAGTGCCCCCGGCCACACCCCGCGCGCACGAATCTCCGCGGGCGGATAAAGCACCGGATCCTCCGGCAGCATCGCGCGCGCGGCGCCGTTCGCCGTCGCCGTCTCCGCCGCCCGCGCATTCGCCGCCGCCACTTCCGGACGCAGCAGGAAATCGAGAAACTCGTGCGCCAGCTCATAACGCGAACTCTCGCGCAGAATCGCCGCGCAGTCGCAGTAAAGCGGAAAACCCTCCGCGGGATACACGAATCCGATCTGCCCCGACTGATGAATCGCCTGCGCCGCCGTCGTCGACCACATCTGCGCCGCGAGCACATCGCCCGAAACCAGCTGATCCCGCACCTCGGCATTGAGATACGCCCGCAGCAGCTTCTTCTGCGCCACCGCTTCCGCCTTCGCGGCCGCGAGATCGCGTTCGTCGACCGACCCGAACGGCAGCCGCAGTTTCTCGAGACACGCGCCGATCACATCTTCCGGATCGTCGAGCATCGTCATCCGCCCGCGCAGCGCCGGATTCCACAGCGCATCCCATCCCGTTGGTGGCGGCGTGACCTGCGCGCGGTTGTAAGCGATGCCAGTCGCATTCCACATATACGGCACGCCCCAGCGCAGCCCGGCGTCCCACGCCGGCTTCTGAAACTCCGCATCCAGATTGCCGAGCGACTTCAGCCGGGCATGATCGAGCCCGGCCAGCAATCCATTTCGCGCCATCGGCGCCAGACGGCTGTGCGTCGGGAAGACGATATCCCAACCCGAATTTCCCGTCATCACCTTCGCCAGCATCTCTTCGTTGCTCTCGTAGGTGCCATAGCGAATGCGCACGCCGCACTCCGCTTCAAACCTCGCGAGCATGGCGGGATCGATGTAGGTCGACCAGTTGAAGACGTTCAGCCGCGGCCGCCGGTCACGCGAGCACGCGGCCGCGCCGAGAGAAGCCGTAAGAAAAGCTCGCCGGTTCATTGCTTCTGCAATTTCTCCGAAGCGAGGATCAACGCGCCGAGCACGACGACAATCATCGCCGACACCGCATTCACCACCGGGCTCACGCCGCGCCGCGCCATCGCATAGATCACCATCGGCAGCGTTTCCGAATCCACGCCGGCGACGAGACTCGTGATCACGTAATCATCGAAGGAAACCACCAGCGCCAGCAACCCCGCCGCCGCGATCGCGGGATAGAGGATGGGCAGGGTGACGCGCGTGAACGCCCGCCATTCGCTGGCTCCGAGATCCATCGCCGCTTCTTCGAGCGTCCGGTCGTACCCGCGCAGCCGCGCCGAGATCACGATCACGACGTACGCGATCGAAAACGCCACATGCGCGATCACCACCGTGTACAAGCCGAGCTGCAGATGCAGGAACCGGAATGCCCACTGGAACAGCGCCAGCAGAGACACGCCGGTCACAATCTCCGGCGTCACCAGCGACAAATATAGCGACCCGGAAAGCACCGGAGCGCCGCGCCGCCACATCCCATATGCCGCCAGCGTCCCGATCGCCGTCGAGAGCAGCGCCGACAGAGCCGCGATGATCAGGCTGTTCGCGAGGCCCTCGGCCAGCTGCGGATCGCGAAACGCCTGGGCGTACCAGTGCAGCGAAAATCCCTCCCAAACCGTGAACCGGCTCGAATTGAAACTGAACGCGATCAGAATCAGCAGAGGCGCGTGCAGAAAGATCAGCGCCGCGACGGCATAAGCGCGCAGCTTCAAGCGAGCTCCTTCGCCACGCGCGTCCGCATCATCCCCGCCAGCAGAACGCCGCAAAGCAGCATCAGCACCAGCGAGATCGCCGACCCGAACGGCCAGTCGCGCGCCGTCGTGAACTGATTCTGCACCAGATTTCCCAGCATCACGGACTTGCCGCCGCCCAGCAGATCCGGCGTCAGATAAGCGCCGAGACATGGGATGAAGACCAGCACCGATCCAGCCGCGATGCCCGGCGCGGCGAGAGGAAGAACCACGCGGCGCAGCGTCGCGCCTGGCCGCGCACCGAGATCGGCAGCCGCTTCGAGCAGCGCGGGATCGAGCCGCTCGAGCGCCGCATAAGCCGGGAGCACGAAGAAGGGCAGGTAGTTGTAGACAAGCCCGGTCAGCACCGCGCCGTCGTTATAGAGCAACGGCAAAGGCGCGCGGATCAGGTGCAGCTTTGCAAGAACCGTGTTCACCAGCCCGGTATCGCGCAGGATGAACAGCCACGCGTAGGTGCGCACCAGAAAGCTGGTCCAGAAGGGCAGCATCACGAGCTGCAGAAACAGGTTCCGGTAGCGCCCGGCGCGCGCGATAAAGAGCGCCAGAGGAAACCCGAGCACGGCGCAGAGCAGCGTCGAGACGAGCGCGATCCAGACCGAACGCCAGAGGATCGCGAGATACAGCGGATCGGCGAGGCGCGTGAAACTCTCCCCCGTCCACGGCTGCTCGATGCCGCCGTAATCGCCCCGCGTGAGAAAGCCGTACGCGGCGACGATCAGCATCGGCGCGGCGAAGAACAGCGCCATCCAGACGCGCGCCGGCAGCAGAAACCACCTTCTCATTCTTGACCAGGATCAGAAAAGCGCAGTTCGTCGGCCGGGTCCCAGTGCACCCAGACCGTCTCGCCTTCGCGATAGTGGTTCGCCTCGCGCGGAACCTCGGCGACAATGGCGCGCCCGTCTTCGAGCGTCGCGTGCAGATGAAAACAGTTGCCCAGAAAGAGCGAACTCGCGACCGAAGCCCGCAGGCCCGGCGCCGCCAGAGGCGCTTCGCGCGAAACACGCGTCGATTCCGGCCGGATCCCCGCTTCGCCGAACCAGTTCACCGGCCCGAGAAAGCCGGCGACAAAACGAGTCGCGGGACGCAGGTAAACGTCCTCGGGCGTGCCGAACTGCTCCACGCGGCCCCGGTTCATCACAGCCACGCGATCCGACATCGAGAGCGCTTCTTCCTGATCGTGGGTCACGAACAGGAACGTGATGCCGGTCTTGCGCTGCATCGCCTTCAGCTCCGCCCGCATCTGCTTGCGCAGAGCCGGATCGAGCGCCGCCAGCGGCTCGTCGAGCAGCAGCAACTGCGGCTCGAGCACCAGCGAGCGCGCCAGCGCCACGCGCTGCTTCTCGCCGCCCGAAAGCTGCGCGGGCCGGCGATCCTGCTTCCCGGTCAGCTGCACCAGATCGAGAGCCCGCAAAGCGCGCTCCCGCCGGTCCGCCACGCCGCGCTCGCGCAGCCCGAACTCGACGTTGCCGAGCGCGGTCAGATGCGGGAACAGCGCGTAGTTCTGAAACACGGTGCTGACATCGCGTTCGTACGGCCGCGAGCCGTTCACCGCCACGCCATTGAGCACCACCTCGCCTTCCGAGGGCTCGTCGAACCCGGCAATCATCCGCAGCGTGGTCGTCTTCCCGCACCCCGAAGGCCCGAGCAGGGAATAGAAACCGCCGCGCTCGAGCGAAAGCGAAACGGAGTCGACAGCCCGGTGCCCGGGATAGTCCTTGCTCACTCCGCGCAGTTCCAGAACAGCCTTCATCGATTACTTCGTATGGTAATGTCTTTCCTTCGACTAAACAATGAAACTGAGCTTTCATGGCGCGGCCGGCGCGGTCACCGGCTCCATGCACCACCTCGAAGTGGATGGCAGGCAGTATCTTCTCGACTGCGGCATGTTCCAGGGGCGCCGCAAGGAAGCGGAACGGCTCAACCGCGAATTCCCCGTGGATGCCCGCGCCATCGATGCGCTGGTTCTCTCCCACGCCCACATCGATCACAGCGGCCGCATCCCGCTGCTGGTGAAGGAAGGCTTCCGCGGCCCCGTCTACGCCACTCCGGCCACCGTCGATCTCTGCGACGCCATGCTGCGCGACACCGGCCACATCATGGAAAGCGACGCCGACTTCGTCAACCGCTACCATCCCGAAGACCCACCCGTCGCGCCGCTCTTCACCGTGGAAGACTCGGCCGCGGCCATGCAGCAGTTCCGGGGCGTGCCCTACCGGACTCCGCACGAGATCGGCCCCGGCCTGACCATGGAGTCTTTCGACGCCGGCCATATCCTCGGGTCGTCTTCCATCGTCCTCTCGAGCGGCGATATCAGGCTCGCGTTCTCGGGCGACGTCGGCCGCCCCGGCCTTCCCATCATCCGCGACCCGGAAGCGCTGCCGCCGGCCGATTACCTCATCATGGAGAGCACTTACGGCGGCCGCAAACACGGGCCCACGGCCGACGCCGAGAAGACGCTCGAAGAGATCGTCAAACGCACGGCCGGCCGCGGCGGACGCCTCATCGTGCCGGCTTTCGCGGTCGGGCGCACCCAGCAGCTCGTCCTGCTGCTGCACCAGCTCATGAACCAGAACCGGCTCCCGCCCGTGCCGATCTTCGTCGACAGTCCCCTTGCGATCGACGTCACCCAGGTCTTCCGCAACCATCCCGAGTGCTTCGACGAAGAGACCAATCGCTACCTCCGCTGCGGCGAAGATCCCTTCGGCTTCGGCCGCCTCAACTACATCCGGGACGAGAACCAGTCGAGGAAGCTGAACGAGATGAAGGGTCCCTTCATCGTCATCTCGGCCTCGGGCATGTGCGAAGCGGGCCGCGTTCTGCACCACCTGCGCAACAACATCCGCAACAGCCGCAACACCATCCTGCTGACCGGCTATCAGGCGGAGAACACCCTCGGCCGCAAGCTGCGGGACGGGTGGAAGTCGGTGCGGATCTTCGGCATCCCGACTCCTGTCGAGGCCTCCATCGAATCCCTCGACGAACTGAGCGCCCACGCCGACTCGGGCGAGCTTCTCGCCTGGATGAAGCCGATGACGCCGCGCCTCAAGCGGGTCTTCCTGGTCCACGGCGAACCGGATCAATCGGCGGCGCTCGCCGAGGCCATCGGCTCGGCATACGGGATCGAGGCGATACCGGTGAGGCCCGGCATGAGCTGTCAGCTGTCAAGCTGCTGAAACGAAACATTCTGCCGCGGAAGTCTATATAATTGTTAGTTAGAAGGATTACTTTACCCATCTATGAGCGCACCGCAGTACCCCTATCCCGCCCCGCCTCCGCCCGAGGAGAAGTCGAGCCTGAAGACCGCCCTCGCCACTGGCGCGATCGTTGCTTCCCTCGTCTGTAACGCCTTTCTTCTCTATCAGGTACACGATCTTTCGACGGACACGGCGAAAAATCGCGAAACCATGCAGAGCGAGATCGACACGCTCAAGGAAACCAACACGGCGATGACGGCCAGCCAGCGCAAGCATCTCGACGAGATGAAAGAGGAGCTGGACAGCAAAGCCAAACAGCTGAACCAGGAAGCCAATCAGGCCGCCAGCCAGGCCAAGAAGGAAGCCCTCAGCTACGCCGATCAGCAGGCGCAGAAGCTGCAGGCGGAGAACCAGCGCACCGCCGATTCGGTCAATAAGGTCAACACCGATCTTTCCAACGTCCGGCAGACTGCCGAGACGGCAACCGCGCGCCTCAACGACGTGGGCAACGACGTCAATGGCGTGAAGAGCGACCTCGCCAGCACCAAGACCGATCTGGCCCAGACCAAGACCGAACTGCGCGCCGTTCGCGGCGATCTCGGCAGCACCAACAGCCTCGTGGCCACCAACGGCAAGGAAATCGAGGAGCTGCGGCGCCGCGGCGAGCGCAACATCACGGAATTCAAGCTCTACAAGACCAAGGACTTCCAGAAGGTCGGCGATATCGCGGTCATCCTGCGCAAGACCGATGCGAAGAAGAACAAGTTCACGCTCGAAGTCCGGGCCGACGACCGCATCACGGAAAAGAAGGACCGGAACATCAACGAGCCGCTCCAGTTCTACGTGTCGAAATCGCTCTACGAGCTGGTTGTGAACACGGTGGGCAAGGATTCGACCGGCAAGGAAATGATCAGCGGATACCTTTCCACGCCCAAGTACGGTAACACGCGCGGCAACTAACGCTTCGCGGGTTCTTCATCGGCCGCCGTTTCCTCGACAAACCGCGCGACCGGCATCATGTAGATGGCCGGTTTGCCGTGCCGGTCGCTTACGAAGAGCACATTCCGGCTGTCCGGCGTGAAGACCGGATTCACCATCGCCGCGTTCGAAGCGTGATGCTCGCAGAGCGTCAGTTCCCGGCGCACCGAGCGCAGCAGGATCAGGACGTAGGGCGAAGCCACGCTGCCGCTGGCCGCCACGAACACCGATGCGTCGGCATTGGGTGAGGCCGAGATATACTGGGTCGTCTTCGCCAGAAGCGTATCGGCGCCGGTATCCGGATTGTGTTCGCGCAGCGTGATCAGCTCCTTTGGAGCATCCGGGATGTGCAGATAGATCAGAGTGCGGCCGGAGGGAATCCAGAGCGCCGCGCCGGTCTTGCCCGGCTCGGTCTTCAGCGGCCGGCGCCCGCTGCCATCGGTGGCCGATATCCACAGCGCTCCCTGCTGCCGCCAGACAAGCTGCAGCCGTGTTCTGAGATTGCCTGGCCGGGCCATCAGACCATCGACCTCCGCATCCAGCTCGAAGGCTTTGCGCGCCTGCTGCCGCGACAAGCGCATCACGCGGGTCCGTCCGGCCGCGCGTTCGGCGAAGAAGACGGAGCCATCGCCGGCCAGCGTGAAGCCGGTCCGCACGGCGCCTTCGGGAACGCGATAGATCGGCCGCGGAGCCGGCTTCAGGAGCGGCGATTCAGAAAGATCCGCGCCATCGAAATAGAGGAAGCTTTTGTCATCGGCCGACAGGCAGAGCGTCGAGACATCGAGCGCCTTCGCGTCAGTCAGCTCCAGGAACTCGCCGCTTTTGAGATCGGTGAGAAACGCCTGGCGCGTCGCGGTGCGCTCGCTCCAGGCGAGCAGATACTCGCTGTGCCGCGTGAACTGCCGCAGATGCGGGGCCGTCATGCCGCTCGTGAAAGCGGGATCGGTGACGCGGATGACTTCCAGTTCCGTGGCCGGATCCGCGTAACGCTTCCATTCCGGAGCAGTGACGGCGCCGATGGCCAGGGCGAGGAAATCGCGTCTCGAGACAGACCAACCCACGGGGATGACACCAGTTTAGCGGGGCCGGGCTGACTGACGTGGGATCAGAAGGGGAATTCAGACGGACCCGAAGCGGTCCTGACGGTGGCGGCTTTGGCGAGGAAGCGGTACGGGTTCACCGGCGTCGAGCCGATATGAACTTCGTAGTGCAGGTGCGAACCGGTCGAATGGCCGGTGCTGCCGACCGCGCCGATGATCTCACCCTGGCGGATTTCCTGACCCTCGATCACATCCGTTCTCGAAAGGTGACCGTAGAGAGTCTGGTAGCCGTGGCCATGATCGATGATGATGCAGCGGCCATAACCGCCATTCCAGCCGGCGCTGCGCACGATGCCATCGGCCGCGGCATGCACCGCGGTGCCCGTCGACGCCAGAATGTCGACGCCCTTGTGCAGTTCGCCCTCACCCGAAAACGGATCGCTGCGCTTGCCGAAGCCATCCGCCAGACGGCCATTGACGGGCCAGATGCTCGGCAGCACGTTCGGGTCGTTGGTCGTGAAGATGTTCTGGTGACGGCTGGCGAGGTTGGTGGTGCGGAGGTAATCGTACTCGGCGAGGGTTTCGTGGATGGTCGGGGTGAGCGGCGCTTCCTCGATCAGGTCGCCCTCTCCGGTGATCTGCTTCCGGACCCCATAAGCCAGAGCCACTTCGTCCGCCAGCGACTGCAGGCTCGCGAGCTGCTCGTTATCCTGCCTGACCTTCTTCTGCAGGTTGTCGTAGCGTTCGCGCAGCATCTGCGCTTCATGCTGCAGCGAATTGTAGTCGGAAACCTTCCAGGCCATGCGGGCGTAGCTGCCGACTACGCCGAAGAGCAGAAGGAATGAAACACCGAGAACGACCAGCGCACTATAGATGAAACGGTGCGGAATATGAACGCGCCGCAGCCGCCCGTGGAACGAGTGCGCCAGTTCGAGAATGAAGTAATCCTGCTTCAAAGCTTTTGTCCGGTCGTTCCTTAAGTGTTAGAAACCCGACTAAAGTTGAGAAACTGCGAGGTTAACATCTCTTAAGGTTGCGTGTCAACCGATTTCACTGCTATGATCCCGGCTTGCCAGTACGGATTCCGGGCTCTCTGTTCGCGCGCAATCTGATTGAGCGACGAACTCTTATTGTACAACTCGTCAAACGCGATTTCCGCCAGAGGTATATCGGATCTTCCGCAGGCTGGCTGTGGAGCCTGATCCATCCCCTGGTGCTGCTCGCCAGCTACACGTTCATCTTCGATATCTGCATGAAAAGCGGGGAGAAAAACTACCCGCTGGTGCTCTTCGCCGGCATGCTTCCCTGGCTGCTGTTTGCCGAAACCGTGCAGCGCTCATCGGGGTCGCTGGTGGACCAGGCCAACCTGATCACCAAGACCATGTTCCCGTCGGAGATCGTTCCGGTGGCTGTGTTCCTGTCCCTGCTGATCAGCCATCTCCTTACGGTGGTGTTGTTTGCAGTGGTTGCAGGGCTGATTCTGGGGCATATGAACCCGATGCTGCTCCTGTTGCCGGTCTTTGTCCTGTTTCTGGGACTGTTCGCGGTGGGGCTGGGCTGGATCACTTCGGCTCTGCATGTCTACCTGCGGGATACGGCTCAGGTGGTGACGGTGATCCTCACCTTCTGGATGTGGATCACGCCGATTTTCCTCGCGGAGAGCCGGTATCCGGCCTGGGGGCATTTCGTGATTTCCGCGAATCCGCTGGCTTACGTGGTGCGCGCCTACCGGACGATGATTCTCGGGCAGGCGATGCCGTCCGTCGGAGATCTGGGATGGATCGCGCTGTTCGGGACGCTGACGTTCGTTGTGGGCGGGCTGTTCTTCCGCTACCTGAAGCGCGGTTTTGCCGACGTCCTGTAGAATAAAGACATCGAGGAAGAAGGAAGATGCCCATCAACATCAAGAATGCAGAGGCGGATGAGTTGGCCCGGCGGCTGGCTCAACGTACTGGCCGGGGCATAACCGAAGTGGTGATCGAGGCTCTGCGGGAAAAACTGACCCGGGAAGAGGGACGTGCGCGCGTTCCTTCGCTCGCTTGCGAGATTCTCGAGATCGGACGGCACTGCGCCTCTCTTCCCGACCTCGACACGCGCCCGGAAGACGAGATCCTCGGATACAACGAACGCGGAGTATGGTCGTAGACACGTCGGCGCTGCTGGCGATTCTCACGATGGAGTCCGAGGCGGAATGGTTCGCCGATGCCATCGCGCGCGATCCGATCCGGCTGGTTTCGACCGTCACGGCGCTCGAAGCTTCGATCGTGATTGGCAGCCGCAGAGGACCTGTCGGAGTTCGGGATCTCGATCTCCTGCTTTACCGCATGGGCGCGGAACTGGTCGCCTTCAACCAGCAGCAGTTTGAGGCCGCGCGAACGGCGTACTCGCGATTCGGCAAAGGGAATCACCCAGCCGCGCTGAATTTTGGCGATTGCTGTTCCTACGCGCTTTCCGCGGTATCGGGGCAGCCATTGCTCGCGAAAGGCGATGATTTTCCCAGAACCGACGCACGTCTGGTTCAGGCACTTCGATCTGCCTGAAAAACCGGGACAGCCGTCCGTTGGCGATCTGGGATGGATCGCGCTGTTCGGGACGCTGACGTTCGTTGTGGGCGGGTTGTTCTTCCGCTACCTGAAGCGCGGGTTCGCCGACGTGCTGTAGACTGAAACTGGCTCCAATGCAGCAGTTCAACCGCATCACGACCAGCCCTGACGTGATGGGGGGGAAGCCGTGCATCCGCGGCATGCGGGTCACGGTCGGGATGATTGTCGAATCGATGGCTGCGGGCCGGTCCATCGAGGATCTTCTCCGCGATTTCCCCTATCTCGAAGAGCAGGATGTCCGCGAAGCTCTTGCCTATGCGGCTTCCCTCGCCCAGGGCCGCGAATTCCCGCTCGCCAGTTAATGCGAATTCTGGTCGATATGAACCTCGCGCCGAGGTGGGTTCAGGCGCTGGCTGAATTCGGCTACGAGGCAATCCACTGGTCCACGATGGGCGATCCGGGAGCGCCTGACTCAGAGATTTGCGCTTATGCGCGCGACAACGGTTACGTCGTACTGACCAACGATCTCGACTTCCCGCAAATCCTCGCGCACACCCGCCATCGCGGCCCGAACGTCGTCCTCCTCAGAGGGGAACCTCTCGTTCCGGAACTGCGTTCGCAGGGTCTCGTCCGCGTTCTCCTGGATTGCGAGGCTGAGCTGACGGCGGGAGCGATCGTAAGCGTGGACTGGTCAGGCGCGCCCCGGGCGCGGGTCCTTCCGCTGAGATGACGAAGCCCGGGGGGCCTAACGGCCTTTTTCGGCTACGCGGACTTTGGCGCTTTCGATCTTCCTGTTGACCTTCGACATCTCGGCCGGGTCCTGATCGGTCGGGGCGGCGACCTTGTATTCGGCGGCGGACATTTCCCACTGCTTCAGGGCTTCGCGGATCTTGCCCTGTTTGAAGTAGATGTCGCCCAGGTGATCGTGCATGGTGGGATCGTCGGAGATCTTCAGGAGCGCCTTCTGCATTTCGGCTTCGGCCTGGTCAAGCTGGTCCTGATGGTAGAAGACCCAGGCGAGCGAGTCTTCGTAGGCCGGATTGCCGGGTTCGATCTCGAGCGCTTTCGAGATGAGGTCTTTCGCTTCATCGAGGCGCACGCCGCGCTCGGCGAACATGTAGCCGAGATAGTTGAGAGCGCCGGCGTTGTTCGGCTGCGCAGTGATCACGTTGCGGAACGCCTTTTCCGCGGCTTCGTAATTCTTCTGGCGTTCGTACATGGCGCCGCGGGCGAATTCGACGACCTGCTTTTCCTCTGACGTCTTCGAAAGCGCGTCCGCCGCATCGAGCGTTTTGCGCTCCTCTTCGAAGCGCTTCGCTTTGTCCTGAATCGGCGACATCATCAGGAGCACTTCGCGGTCCTTCATGGCGTTGGGAAGAGCCTTCAGCTCGTTGACGGCGGCATCGGTCTGGCCCATGTCGCCGAGCAGCATGGCGTGCACGAAGACCACCTGGCGATCGCCGGGATATTTCTTCAGCGCGGCATCTGCCTCGGTCCGCGCGGCCTTGAATTCCTTCGCGTTCTTGAGCGCTTCCACGGTCTGGATGGCGACCTTCGAGCCGAGCGAGGGATCGAGAGTGCCGATTTCCCGGTAGGCGGCGATGGCGGGCTGGGTCTTGCCGGCGGCGAGCTCGAAACTCGCATAGCGCGTCAGCATCTCCATGCGGTTGCGGCGCTCTTCCTGCGTGTACTCGTCCTTCTTCGTTTCGTCGAGAAGCTTCTGCATGGCCGCGGCGGCTTCGGCGTGCTTGCCCTGGGCGTCCATCAGCTCGGCTTCGGCGTAGCGCGCTTCAATGCTGTTCTTGATGGCTTTGGCTTTGGCGATGGCATCGGCGGCGCCGGTGAAATCGCCCTTGTTGCGCAGAAGTTCCGAGATCTGGAGCTGGAGCTGATCGTCTTTCGGATCGCCCTGCGCAAGATCCTGCAGCGCTTTCAGGGCTTCATCGAAACGGCCGGAGGCGTAGCAATCGGCGGCGTAGGCTTTGAGAATCCGGATGTTGCCGTTGGTGAGCTGGACGGCCTGCTTCCACGCATCGGCGCCGTGCTGAAAGTCGCGGGCCTGATCGTAGAATTCCGCGAGCATCACGACGTTGCGCGGATCGGGATTTTTCTCGATGGCCTTTTTGAGCATGTCGGTGGCGCCGGCCATGTCGCCGCGATCGGCGTAAACCATGGCGAGGCCGTTGAGCGCGTCTTCATCGTCGGGATCGAGCGTCAGGACCTGGCGATAGGCTTTTTCGGCGGTCGCGCTGTCTTTGGCGACGCGCGAGAGACGCGCCAGCATGGACCAGCTTTCCGCGTCCTTCGCATCGAGCTCCGTTGCCTTCTGGAACTGCTCGATGGCGTTTTTCAGCATGGTCTGATCGATGCGGCCCTGATCGGGATCGCCGATCTGCCGGGCGTAGATGCGGCCCAGTATCTTGCGCGGAGCGGCGTTACCCGGATTCGCCTTGAGCATGTTGTCCGCTTCGGCCGTGGCTTTTTCGAGCTGGCCGGTCTGGACGTAGAAATTGGTGAGCTCTTCCTCGATGTAGGAGGCGCTGGGATCGAGCTTGATGGCCTGCTTGTAGAAATCGATCGCCTTGTTGACGTACTCGCCGCGGTTGCCGTAAGCGCCGGCCATCTCGCCGTACAGATGGCCCATGGCGAAGTTGTAATAGGCGGAGCCGCTATCCTGATCCGCGGGAGCCTGGCTCTGCGCCAGACCGGGCGCAGCGGCGGAAACAACCAGAACGGCTGACAACAGCGCGGCTCTTACGTAGCGGATCATGTGGCTTACTCCAGACCTCCGGCGCGAAGGGACAATACTACCCGTCATCATTGTATAACGTTGTTGAGACATTAACCGTTGCATAACGATCGCCCGCTCGTCGTCATTGCCGGCCCGACGGGCTCGGGAAAAAGCGAACTTTCTCTGCATGTTGCCGGGCGTTTCGACGGCGAAATCGTCAACTGCGACTCGATCCAGATCTACCGTCATTTCGATATCGGCAGCGCCAAACTGCCGGTTTCCGGGCGCCGCGGGATTCCCCATCACCTGATCGATATCGTGGAACCTTCCGAGGTGTTTACGGCCGGCGATTACGCGCGCGTGGCCCGGCCGGTGCTGCGCGAGATTGCGGACCGGGGCAAGCTGCCGATTGTGGTGGGAGGGACCGGGTTTTATCTGCGGGCGCTCATCGAGGGGCTGGCGCCGGGTCCCGAGCGGGATGAGAGCCTGCGCGAGCGGCTGCGGGCTCGGGAAGAACGGCGTCCGGGGTCGCTGCACCGCTTGTTGCGTCGCTTCGACCCGGCTACGGCCGCGCGAATCCACGTCAATGACACGCCCAAGCTGATGCGTGCGCTCGAGATCTGCCTTTCGGCGCGGCGGCCGGCGACGGAAGTTTTCTCGGCGGGGCGGGATGCGCTCAAGGGATTCCGGGTGCTGAAGCTGGGACTTTTTCCGCCTCGGGAGCTGCTCTATCTGCGGCTTGAGGAGCGCATGGAGAAGATGTTTGCCGAGGGCCTGATCGAGGAAACGGCGGCGATTGCGAAACGAACCGGATTTGCAGTAAAGCCTTTTGAGTCTATTGGTTATAAACAGGCTGTGCAGGTCGTCCGGGGTGAAATCTCAATGCGGGACGCCATCTTCTACGCCCGTCGGGATACACGGCGTTATGCGAAACGGCAAATGACGTGGTTCCGGCAAGAGCCCGGGCTGGAGGTCGTCCAGGGGTTTGGGGACGATCCGGCGGTGATTGCGAAGGTGGAGGCGCGGGTGGCCGAGTTCCTTGGACGAGCGGCGGCACCGTAACCGCGCAGGGGGCCGGCGTTCACGGTAATCCTGGAAGGAGGGCGCGAGCATGAACCTTGAAATTCAGAGCTGGCGCACCGCGTGAACGAGCACATTCGCACGGGCCGGTTTCACGACACGGACGAACTGATCGAAAAGGCTCTTGACGCGCTCGACGCAAAACCGGCCCCGGCCCAGCCACGGAAGCCGAAGAAATCCGCCTATGGACTGCTCGCCCAATATGGTCCCGGCCCGACAGCGGAGGAGATTGACGAAAACCGGCGCGAGATGTTCAGCGGGTTTGGCGAGCTGGAGCCGTGATCGCCGGCGTAGCCGACACGGGGCCCTCGCAAGCCCGTTGCGGGCTAACGCCAGGGTCGCGGAAGGTGGAAGCGCGGATCAGAGAGTTCCTGGCGCCGTCGACCACGAACCCTGTTAGTCTGAAGGCATGAACGTGGAGTTCACCGCCGAGCAGATCGAGCGGCTGTCCGAGATCGCCGCGCACGCGGGCACAGACCTGGAGCGGCTCGTGAAAGATGCCGCTCTCAGCGTGATTGAAGAGGACACGATCTTCCGCAACGCCGTCAAACGAGGCATTGCCGAAGCCGACCGGGGCGAGTTGATCGAGCACGACGAGGTGGTCGCCCGTATCGAGAGCCGTCTTAGCCGGCCTCGATGACGATTCGTTGGACGCCTGGCGCCGTCGCCGATCTGGAAATCATCAGCGATTACATCGCCGGCGACAATCCCGCCGCCGCGCTGCGGACGGTTCGGGCAATCTTTTCCCGTATTGAGGAACTCAAACGCTTCCCGTTGCGGGCCCGGAAGGGGAGAGAGGCGGGCACGCGCGAGCTGGTCCTGACCCCGCTGCCGTATGTCGTCGCGTACCGCGTGGCTGAGGATGTGGTCGAAATTCTTCATGTTCACCATGGGGCGCGGCTCCGGTGAGGAACTGACATGATTTGCCCTCGTGGCTGCTGATAGCCCAGCGTTATGTGAGGATTCAACGTGTTCTCAGCCGTCTGACGAGGCTGTTACCCTGAAGCCTTGGTGCGTACTGCGGCTCTTTTGCTGATGCTTTGCACCGTGTGCCGGGCGGCGGACACGGTTGCGGTGCTGCCTCTGTTCAACCTCAATCAGGCGAAGGCTTCGAATCTCGACTGGATCGGCGAGAGCGTGGCGGAGACGATCCATGAATCGCTCAGTTCCGCGAATCTGCTGGTGCTGGCGCGCGAGGACCGGGAAGAGGTTTACCGCCGGCTGTCGCTGCGCACCGGCGTGGTGCTCACCAAGGCGTCCGTGATCAAAATCGGCGAGGCGCTCGATGCCGGCCAGATCGTCTACGGCGAGTTCCGGGTGGATCCGGATGCGGCGCCGGGGAGTCTCAAGGCGAACCTGCGGATCGCGGTCCGGACGATCGATCTGAAGAAGTTCAGCGCCGGGCCGGAGCTTACGCAGACCGGTTCGCTCGAGGATCTGAGCCTGATGGAAACGAAGCTGGCCTGGATGCTGCTGCGGCAACTGGCGCCGGCGCGGGCGCCGAGCGAAGAGGATTTCGCGCGCGACCGTCCGCCGGTGAAGGTCGAAGCAATGGAGAGCTACGTGCGCGGGCTGATGGCGGCGAATGCGGATCAGAAGATGAAGCTGTTTTCGCAGGCGGTGCGCATCGACGAACGCTTCTCGCAACCGAACTACCAGCTGGGCCGGATTCTCTTCGCGAAGAAGGAATACCGGACGGCGGGACAGTGGCTGGCGAAGGTGACGAAGGCGGATTCGCATTACTTCGAAGCCGTGTTCCTGCGCGGCATCTGCCGCTACTATGACAGCGATTTCAACGGCGCCATCGACCAGTTCCGGCAGGTGGCGGCGGAGATTCCGCTGAACGAGGTCTACAACAACCTGGGGGCGGCGCTTTCGCGCCGGAACGATCCGGCGGCGATGGAAAACTTCTCGAAGGCGCTCGAAGGCGACGAGGCCGATCCCGACTACTGGTTCAACATCGGCTATTTTCTGTGGAAACAGGGGCAGTTTTCGCTGGCGACGGAGAAGTTCCGCGCCGTGCTCGACCGCTCGCCGGACGATCAGGAAGCGACGACGATGCTCGGACGGTGCATCCGGATGGATGGTCCGCACGGCGATCCGCGCACGGAGGGACGGGAGCGCATCAAGACGTCGTTCGAGGATTCGGCGTGGCGGCAGCTGCAGGCGGAGTTGAACAACCCCGGCGTGAACAAGTAGGCTTGAGGGATGTCCAAACCCCATGTCACGGTAGTGGCGGAAATTACCGCGAAGCCCGGCTGCGAGGAAGAGCTGAAGAATGCGCTCTTATCGGTGATTGAGCCGGTGCGCAAGGAAGAAGGCTGTATTCAGTACGATCTGCATGTCTCGAACAGTGAGCCGGGGAAGTTCCTGTTCTACGAGAACTGGGAATCGCCGGAAGCGCTGGCGAAGCATGCGCAGGCCGAGCACATGAAGGCGTTCGGCGCGAAGGCGGCGGCGCTCGTCGGCGGGCCTTCGAAGATCGTGACGTATACGAGAATCGCCTGAAGAAACGCGGCTGAAGAGTCTGTGTGAGAAGTCCGGTTCACGGGTATTCGGCTGCGAGCGTGGTGCGGAAAATCCGGTACAGACAACCTTTTTCGCGCCGTCCTGGCTCTCACGCAGAAGTTTTGTAACGCGAAAAAGGAGTCTGTCCCGGTTTTCCTGCGACAAAAAAGGCTGGCGCAGAGCGCCAGCCTGAATCAAAGTGGATCGAAGAAAAGCTTACTTCTTGTCGGTGTCGTCGGTCTTCTTCTTCTTGCCCTTCTTTTCCATCTTCTTGTCGCCGCCGGTGGTGTCCTGAGCGAACGAAACGGTGCCGAGGACGATGCCAAGGCCGAGGGTGAAAATCAGCAGCTTCTTCATGCGCGTTATCTATCTCCTGAGAATTGACGAGAGTATCGTCTCATTGCATCATAACCGACGCCATCTCGTAAAGCGGTGGACGCCGGATATTGTTACTTTTACTTACAAACCCAAGGGGGAGGACAGGCCCCAAAAATCAAGGCCGGCGCGCTGCGCTCTCCGCGGAGGGAGATGGGCAACCGCCAGCCTGAAGAAAAGTCAGTCGAAAACCAGGTTACTTCTTGTCGGTGTCGTCGGTCTTCTTCTTCTTCTTGCCCTTCTTTTCCATCTTCTTGTCGCCGCCAGTGGTGTCCTGAGCGAACGAAACGGTGCCGAGGACGATGCCAAGGCCGAGAGCGAGTACGAGCAGCTTCTTCATTCGGGTTATCTCCTTGAGAATTGACGATGGTATCGTCTGGTTGAATCATAGCGGGGCCGAGATGAATCGTCCCTTAATCCGTGATTAAATTCACTTCATCCTGCCGGTTTGTTGTTTTTCCCAAATGGAATCAATGGATTGGACTTGCCGCGAGGCTTCGGCGTGGTACGCTTTGGCCGCTATGAAGAAGTCCGCGCTGGCGAGGGCCGCGGCCAAACGGAACCGGCTGAAAACGGGTGACGCGGCGGATCAGGTGGATCGCGCCGTCACGCAAATTCTGCAGAGGCTGAGGAGCGGGCAGGCGGCGCGGTTGCCGGGTCTCGGGACGCTCGAGCCCGGCAAGCCGTGGAGGTTCCGGCCGGAGACGGAGAGCCGTGACGATCGATGAACTGGCGCGGCTGATCCGGGGGGCGATGAGCCGGTCGCATCCGGTGGAGATCGACGGCCTCGGGACGTTTTCGATCGACGACGCGGGGGAAGTGTTCTTCAGCCATCATGGGCGCGCGCGGGTTTTCATTTCGTATGCGCGGGAGGATTCGGCGGCGGCGGTTCGTTTGTTCAAGGCGCTCGAGAAGCAGGGGTACGCGCCGTGGCTCGACCGGCGCAAGCTGCTGCCGGGGCAGGACTGGCCGCGGCGCATCGACGACGCCATTGCGAGCTCGGATTTCTTCATTCCGTGCTTTTCGAAGAGGTCGGTGCGCAAGCGCGGGGCGTTTCAGGCGGAGATCCGGCTGGCTCTCGATTGCGCGCGGCGGATGCCGCTCGACGAGGTGTTCCTGATTCCGGTGCGGCTGGACGATTGCCGGGTACCGGAGCGCATCCGGCAGGAGACGCAGTTTGTGGATCTGTTTCCGGACTGGAGTGCAGGGTTTGGGAGGGTGGTGGAGATTATCGAGAAGCAGTCAGCTTGTCGATTGATTAACGAGAAGCCGTAAGCTTCTCGAATGATTAACGAGAAGCCGTAAGCTTCTCGATACGCTTCTTGATATCCGCGGCGTTCTTGGCCGCAGGCGAGATCTGGAGATACTTTTCGTAGGCCTCGCGGGCGGCTTTCGTTTCGTGATTCTTCTCTTCGGTTTCGGCGAGACGGAGCCAGGCTTCGGCGTTGCCGTCGTCCCATCTGGTGGCTTCGCGGAAGCGGATGGCGGCGGCGCGGTTGTCGCCTTTTTTGGCGTAGAACTCGCCGACGCTCACTTCTTTTTTCGCCTGGAGGGGATTGAAGGAATAGACCCTGGGGGCGTCGGTCTTGTCTTCTTCGGGCGGAAGCTGAACGTTGTCCGGGTTATCCGTGGGGGGTTTTGGCGCGGATGTCTGCTGGGCGCCAAGCGGGATCGCGAGCGCGAAAACAGCGATTGGCCAGCGTGACATATATTTGAGTATATAAGCCTTCTTCGGGATAAAGTCGCGCAGTTGCCTCCGGCGCCCGGAGTGTATCTGTACAAGGATGCGGCGGGCAAAGTCATCTATGTGGGCAAGGCGAAACAGCTTCGCGCGCGGGTGCGCAGCTACTTCAACGAAGACCGCCTGGCCGACGCCAAGACCGGGTCGCTGATCAGCGAAGCGGAAGATCTCGATTACATCCTCGTCGACAACGAAAAAGAGGCGCTGGCGCTTGAGAACAACCTCATCAAGCAGTACAAGCCGCGTTTCAACGTGCTGCTGCGGGACGACAAGACGTACCCGTCGATCAGGCTGACCAATGAGCGGTATCCGCGGGTGTACGTGACGCGGCGGCTGCCGAAGGACGGGTCGACCTACTACGGGCCGTATTTTCCGGGGAATCTGGCGTACCGGATCGTGAACTTCATCCACCGGCATTTTCAGGTGCCTTCGTGCAAGGTGGATCTGAACCGGGATCATCCGAAGCCCTGTCTGCAGTACCACATTCACCGTTGCCTGGGGCCGTGCGTGGAGGGGCTGACCACGCCTGAGGCCTACGCCGAACGGGTGCGGAGAGTTCGTTTGTTCCTCGAGGGCAAGCATGGGGCGCTGGCGCAGGAACTGCGGGCAGGGATTGCGGCGGCGGCGGAAGAGATGCGGTATGAGGAAGCCGCGGCGCTGCGCGATCTGCTTTCGACCGTTGAGGAACTGGAACAGCGGCAGAAGATGGACTCGTCGTCAGGGAGCGACGCCGATATCTTCGGGTTCTATGCCGAGCCGCCGCTGGTGGCCGTGAATCTGTTCCACATGCGGCACGGGCAGGTGGTGGACCGGCGGGACTTCTACTGGGAAGACCAGACGGAGTTCGATCCCGCGGAGTTCTTTTCGTCGCTCCTGCTGCAGATTTATCTGGACCAGCAGTATGTGCCGAGCGTGATCCATGTGCCGGTGGAGTTTGAGGATCGCGAGGTGATGGAGGAGCTGCTTTCCGAGAAGAAGAACCGCAAGGTGGAGATCCATACGCCGCAGCGCGGGCAGAAGAAGGCGATGCTGAATCTGGCGCAGACGAATGCGAAGCACAGCTTCGATGCGCGCTTCCGCGTCCTGAAGCCATCGTCCGAGGCGATTCAGACGGCGATCCAGGATGCGCTCGGATTGCCCGATCCGGTGAAGCGGATTGAGTGCTTCGATATTTCGCATATTCAGGGGACGAACAAAGTCGCGAGCATGGTGGCTTGGGAAGACGGAAAGATGAAGAAGGCGGATTACCGCAAATTCAACATCAGAACCGTCGTGGGGAATGACGATTTCGCCAGCATGCATGAAGTGGTGACGCGGCGCTATTTGCGGCTGCAGGAGGAAGGTGCGCCGATGCCGGGACTCGTCCTGATCGATGGCGGGATCGGGCAGCTGCATGCGGCGGCCGATGCGCTCGAGAAGATCGGGATCATCAATCAGCCGCTGGCTTCGATTGCGAAACGCGAAGAGATCATCTATGTGCTGGGGCAGGAGAATGAGCCGGTGGTGCTCGACCGGTTCTCGCCGATTCTGCATCTGGTGCAGCTCATTCGCGATGAGGCGCACCGGTTTGCCGTGACGTTCCACCGTACGCGTCGCAACGCCGCGCGCCTGACGTCGGAACTGGAGCAGGTGGAAGGCATCGGCGCGAAAACAATTGCGAGGCTTTTGCGCGAGTTCGGCAGCCTCGAGCGAGTGCGGGAGGCGTCACCCGAAGAGCTTGCGAAGGTGGTTGGTCCATCCGCCGCGCGGCGGTTGAGGGATTTCTACAATGCTCAGGGCGCGCAGGAACTGAAAGTGCTGGGATAGCCGTTGACGAGACGCAGGCTCAATCGGCAGCCGCGCTCTTGGTCGAATCCCCGGGCGTCTTCATCGCGTCCAGCAGCACCTTGCTCGAGGCGGC
>DASPQQ010000002.1:0-23691 GCA_035624885.1 Bryobacteraceae bacterium
AGACGGCGAGCAGACAGTTCAGCGGCGGCGAAACCGTGCCGGCCACGTTCCTCTATTCAGTGCGCCGGGCGCTGCAGGCTTCGGCCCTGAAAACGTCGGCGACGCTGATCTACAACGGCAAGCAATTCCGGCTCAGCACCGAGAAGGAACCGGATGCCGCCATGGGCGAAAAGATGCTGGTGCGCGGCATCGTCAAGGACGCAGGCCAGGTGATGCGCCTCAACGCCACACTGTACGACTTCACGACCAGAGTGGTGACGCCGTTCCGCGTCTGGTATGAGAGCGGCGCCGAACACCTGCCGCCGCTGCGGTTTGAGTATCAGGCGCGGTCGTTTCTGCGCCTCGCATTCGAATACGATCCGGCCGCTTCCGGGCCGCCGCTTGTGCCGTCGCTTGCCAACAACACCCGATCGAAGGAGAACTCTTGAGAGAATCGCGCGTTCGTTTTCACTGGGAAGACCGGAATTATCACACGCAGTTCCGCGCGGGCGTGTCTCTGCACAGCCATACCCTCCATTCGCGCGAATCGCTCGATTTCATCGGGCGCGCGACCGCCAATACGCCGTGGCTCTCGGGCGCAATCAAAAAGCAGACGGACAGATACCGCGCGCTCAAAGGCCGCGATCTCGATCTGCGCCGCGCATGGTGGACGCCGCCGCTTTCCCCGCTCCACGCATGGAAGCTCGAGAAGGCGCAGATCGAGGAGTCGCTCGATCTCTCCGCTCTTGTCTCATTGACCGATCACGACAACATCCACGCGGGCATGAACCTCAAGATGCTCGATGAAACGCGCGAGTGCCCGATCTCGGTCGAGTGGACGGTGCCGTGGCAGAAGACGTTCTTCCATCTCGGCCTGCACAATCTCCCGGCCGGCGAAGCGGCGCAGCTCATGACGGAACTCGCGGCGATCACGGCCGATCCGCGGGAAGCGCGCATCGGCGCCATGCTCGACCGGCTGCACGCCATGGATTCGCTGCTGATCGTCCTGAATCACCCGCTTTGGGATGAGAACCACATCGGCGCGGCGGCGCATCGCGAGTGCGTCGATTCGTTCCTCGCCCGCTTCATCGGTTTCCTCCATGCGTTCGAGCTGAACGGCCTGCGGCCGTGGAAGGAAAACCGCGGCGTGATCGACCTGGCGAAGAGCCTGTCGCTGCCGCTGATCTCGGGCGGCGACCGCCACGGCCGCGAACCCAACGCCTGCGTCAACCTCACCAACGCCGCCACGTTTGAAGAGTTCGTGAGCGAGGTTCGCTGCGACGGCTGGAGCGACGTGCTCTTCATGCCGCAGTACAAGGAACCGTTCCGCCTGCGCATCCTGCTCAATCTCTGCGACATCATCGAAGACGATCCGAATCACAGCCTCGGCTGGACGCACTGGAACGACCGGGTCTTCTACCGCACCGACGAAGGCATCGACAAGTCGCTGCATGAATTCTGGGGCAACAAAATCCCGTCGGTCGTCACCCGGTTCGTCGCGCTCATGTCGCTAGTCCGGCACCGCCAGGTGCGCTCCGCGCTGCGCTTCGCCCTCTCCGAGAAACAGGAAATGCCCGACCCCGTATCATAAGGGTCGGGGTGGTTCCATGGAAGCTTTGATTCTGGACCTTCTCGAATTTGTGGCGGTGCGCGAACGGACCTATGAGGAAGTTCTCGACGCCTGGCGCACTTCCTGCCCGCGTCTTCCCGTCTGGGAAGATGCCAACGAGCGCGGGTTGCTGAGGACCGAGCGGATCGAGGGACGCAGGGTAGTTCGAGTTACCGATGCCGGCCGGGAACTCCTTAGTCAGCGGCGATTGCCGCTCCCCGTTCATTGAGCAGTTCGCGCAGAACGGAGCGATGGCAATGCGCTTCGTTTTCGCAGTAACAGCCGATCGAGAAATCCGTCTGGTGCGAGAGCGCGGCGAGGAGATCCAGCAGGCGCGATGCATCCGGCAGGTTCATCTCCGCGCGGAAGGCGCGCTTGAATTTGTTCCAGGAGCGTTCGTCTTCGGATGCCTGCGCCGTCGCCACGAGGTCTGCGCTCGGCGAGAGATTGGGCAGCCAGACATCGTAGAAGTCGCGTTTTGCGAACTCGGATTTCGGCACGCCGCGAGGGGGACGCCGCACCGTGCCAATGCGCAGACCCTCCCCGCGCTTTCTCGGGGAACCGAGCCGGACAATCGAAATTGCCATACTTTTGAGTATGCAGCGGTTTGGGATATGAAATGGAAACGCCTCGAGGGCGTCGACCTTCTGCGCGGCCTCGCCATCTTCTTCGTATTGATGCTTCATGTCAATATCCGGCTGCGCCTCGCGCAGGTTCCGTATACGGCCGGAATCCCGGACTTCATCGTTCAGGCGCTCGTCTGGAACGGCCAGCAAGGCGTGCAGATTTTCTTCGCCGTGTCCGGCTTTCTGATAACGGCGATGTCCCTGAGACGGTGGAATGAGCTTTCGAATATCGATGTCCCGGGGTTCTATCGCCTGCGACTCGCGCGCATCGCGCCGTTGTTTCTCCTGCTGCTCACAGTTCTCACCGCTCTGCACTACGCAGGCCTGAAGGATTTCGTCGTCAACCCGCGCCGCGCCACCATCGGCGAGGCGCTCTGGTCGGCTCTCACTTTTCATGTCAACGTGCAGGAGTCACGCCACGGTTATCTGCCGGGTAACTGGGACGTCCTCTGGTCGCTGTCGATTGAAGAAGTTTTCTACCTGTTCTTCCCGTTGATCTGCCGCGTATTTGGCCGAAGCAACATGCTGATTGTGGTTCTCGTTGGCTTCGTCATTGCGGGACCTTTCGCCCGGTCAGCGGCCACCGGGACATGGCGCGAGTATTCCTATCTGGGCGGCATGGAAGCGATCGCGATGGGCTGCCTCACTGCGATCGCTCTGTCTCGCGGCTGGCTGCGGGGCACACGGCTTCTCGGGATTGCCGGCGCTCTGGTGATGGTGTTCGGACTGTGCTTCGGCCGGCAGATGGCGAAGTGGGGAATCGAACGCGCCGGACTCGATATGACCATCCTCGCCTTCGGTACCTGTCTCGTGATCGCCGCCACTGCGCAATCGGGCTGGCGCAGTCCGCGTCTGCTGCGCCCCCTCGTCAGTCTCGGGCAGCGCAGCTATGAGGTTTATCTGACGCACATGTTTGTGGTGTTCGCATTCTTCGATCTGTTTCTGCGGGCAGGCAAGCCGATGGTCTGGGTCGCTCCCTTGTTTGCGGCAGCGACCGCCGCGGCGGGGCTGCTCGGGACTCTCGTGGCGCGGGTCTATTCCGACCCTCTCAACCTGCGCCTGAGAGCGGGAGTTGCCGCGTGAGCCTGAATCTCCGGGAGACCTTCCGCGAGGAAGTTCGCGCCGCCCGCGCCCAGCTCGCCGGCGGCACGGCTGACCACGATACGGCGATCCACGAAGCGCGCCGCTGCATCAAGAGGGCCCGCAGCGCGCTCAAGCTCGTCCGCTCCGCTCTCGGCGAGCGATACGCGCGCGAGAACGCCCGGCTGCGGCGCATCGCCGGCGGGCTCACGGCCTTCCGCGATGCGGCCGCCATGATCGAGACCTTCGACGAGCTCGGCTGCAAAGGATTCCAATCGGTGCGGGCCGGCCTTCTCGGGATGAAGAAGGAAGTGGAGAGCGCGGCTGACGTCGCCGAGGCCATGCGAAAGGCCGCGAAGGCGCTGACCCCCGGCGGAGAATGGCCGGAGGACGCCGCGAGCGCAGACGCGATCAAACAGGGTTTCCGCACCGCGTGGCAGCAGGGGAAAAAGGCGCTTCGCCGCGTGCGCCGCGATCCGCTGCCGGAGAATTTTCATGACCTGCGCAAACGGGTCAAGACTTACCGCTTTCAACTGCGCTTCACCGGCGTGGACGACAAACGGCTCAATGCGCTCGACAACTGGCTGGGCGAAGCCCACAACCTGACCGTGCTCGACCAGCGCATCGCGGAGAAGCCGGCGCGTTTCGGCAGGGAAGCTCCGGTCGCGGAGTTTCTGCGGCTGATCCGGGAGCGGCGGGAGCTGCTCGAGAAGAGGGCGCTTACCGCCGGCCGAAAGCTTTACGGCGGAAAACCACTGCGGCCAGGACGAGCGAAATCGAAACCAGCCAGCCGGTAGCCGGCTCGGGCGTCGCGATCAGATAGCCGATGGCGCTCATCGCCGCTTCTTCATTCGGCCCGTAGGCGGGATCGTCGCTGGACGTGGCGAACGCATCCTGCACCTGCGCGGCCACGCCGTTGGGCAGCGGGCTGCTCTGCCAGTCGCCGAAATCCGCGCCGTTGCAGGCGTTGTTGAACTGCGCCAGGTCCGTCACGCCCGAATAGGAGAAGAAAGCCGTGCCGGGGCTCGCGCAGTTCACCGTGAGCGAGCTGCGCGTGCCGTTGGCGTTGTAGCGGAAAAGGTCTTCCGGCCGCGCGAAGGGAGCACTCGCGCTCGAGCCGCACGAATTGCAGTCCGGAATGCCGGAGCCGAGACCGAGCACCTCATCAATCTCATGCTCCACCACCGCCGTCATGTCATAGTTGCTGCCGTTGTTCGCCTGGGGAGGATCGGTGATGCTCGTGTTGATCCCGACGATGCCGTCGATCGCATTCGGACCGCCCGCCACGCTGCTGTTGCAGCTCAGATTCCCGGCGGTCCCGGTGACGTTGCACAGCGGCGCACCGGAGAGCCCCAGCGCGCGGAGATTGACCGAATTCACACCGATCACGGTACTGCCATTTACCGGGCTGGTCGCGGAGTTGCCGCCGTTCGCGGTCAGGCCCGCAATGGCGGCTGGATTGGCATCGGTCGCCGCCAGCGCGTTGTAAAACTGCTGGTAATTCTCGTTGTAAACGAAGCCGACCTGGCTCTCGCCGAGCCCGCCCGACATGGATTCGAACTCGATCGTGACCGTAACGGGGTTGGCGTAAGTGGCTTCGAAGAGCGCGATGGCTCCATCGATGGACGTCTCGACCGCGGCCGCGCTTGCGAGGCTGGTGATCGAGCTGTCGAAGATCGGATTGATGATGAGACCGGCATGGGCGGGCAGCGCCGCAGCGCCGAGCAGCAGAATGAACCCCAGATAGCGCAGATGTGTGTCCTCCAGAAAATTATAAGGGAAATATTGGCTTTATGCCCCTGGACGCCCGTACTGCCTCCAACAGAACACGAACGCCTTTCGAGACGGCATCAAGTTTATAACACGCCCATAATCAACGGATCTGGAGCATCGGAAGGCCGCGGTCAGCCGGCTCTGTGCTATCTCTTCTGATGGAAGGGCTGTTGCACTCCCCAGGTTCGTTTATGCGAGCGGCGTTGGGCCCGACGCCATGCATAAGTTTCATTTATAATCGCCCGAGCTTGCATTTCGGAAACTTCACGCTAAACTGGAGATTCAGGAATGCTGCTTAGCCTTACAGGCCGAATTACCGCGATCGTCCCCGTATCAGGGATTAGCATCGTAGTAGTAGTATCGGTCCCCGTCTGAGGCTATCGGGCATCTGGAAATCCGAGGCCATCAGCGGGGCGAACCCGCCTGGTGGCCTTTTTTTATGGTTTAGCTTTTTTTGGCTTAACGGAGTGTCAAACAGGTTTTATGCAGACCGAGACCGGCAAACTGATGACAGGCGCGGAGATCCTCCTCGAATGTCTGGCGCGTGAAGGCGTCGATTGTTTCTTCGGGTATCCGGGCGGCGTCACGCTTCCTTTTTATGACGCCCTCTATGACAGCCACATCCGCCACGTGCTCGTACGGCATGAGGAAAACGCCTGTTTCGCCGCCGAAGGCTATGCGCGGGCCACAGGCAAGGTCGGGGTCTGCTGCGCCACCTCGGGGCCCGGCGCGACCAACCTCGTCACCGGCCTTGTCGACGCCATGATGGATTCGATCCCGATCGTCGCCATCACCGGCCAGGTGCACTCGAAGCTGATCGGCTCGGATGCCTTCCAGGAAGCCGACACGTTCGGCATCACGCGCTCGGCCACCAAGCACAACTTCATGGTGAAGACCGTGAAGGAGCTGCCGCAGATCGTCCATGAAGCGTTTTACATCGCGGCCAGCGGACGGCCCGGCCCCGTGCTGGTGGATATCCCGAAGGACGTTTTCCAGGCCCTCGGCCACTATACGCCGGTCGAATCGATTCACCTGCCGGGCTACAAGGTCTTTACCGAAGGCCACGCGGGCCAGATTCGCCGCGCGGCCCAGATGATCTGGGAATCGGAGCGTCCGCTGATTTACGCGGGCGGCGGCGTGGTGGCGGCCAATGCTTCGGCCGAACTTACGGAACTGGTGAACTTCGCCAACTTCCCCACGGTCTGCACTCTGATGGGCCTCGGCGCCCTTTCCGCCGCCCATCCGGCTTACATCAGCATGCCCGGCATGCACGGTAGTTATGCGGCGAATATGGCGATGACCGAAGCCGATCTTCTCGTCGCGCTCGGCGTGCGCTTCGATGACCGCGTCACCGGCCAGCTTTCCACCTTCGCGCGTCATGCAAAGGTGATCCACGTGGATATCGATCCGGCCGAGATCGGCAAGAACCGTACGCCCGATATCCCGATCGTCGGCGACGTGAAGCGCGTCCTGCAGAAGCTCAACAGGAACATGCAGGAGATGGAAGCCGAGGCGAAACAGTCGAAAGCAAACCCGCGCGCGGCGTGGTCGGAAAAGATCGCGGGATGGAAAGCCGAGCGGCCGTATGACCGTCCCCGCGCCGATCAGGAGATCAAACCGCAGCACCTGATGGACGAAATCGACCGGCTCTCGAACGGCCAGGCCATCGTCACGGCGGACGTCGGCCAGCACCAGATGTGGGCCGCGCAGCTTATCCGCTTCAACGAGCCGCGCCTATGGATCAACTCGGGCGGTCTCGGCGCCATGGGCTTCGGCCTGCCGGCCGCGCTCGGCGCGCAGATGGCTCGTCCCGACAAGCTGGTCTTCTCGATCTGCGGCGACGGCGGTTTCCAGATGTCGATTCCCGAACTGGCCACCATCGCCTCGCACGCCCTGCCGATCAAGATCGTCGTGATGAACAACGGCTATCTCGGGATGGTTCGGCAGTGGCAGACGTTGTTCTACAAGAACCGGCTGAGCGCCGTTGAGCTCGATCACTTCCCCGATGCCGAAAAGCTCGCCGCGGCCTACGGTTTCCGCGGCCGGACCATTGACAAAGCCTGGCAGCTCACCGAAGCGCTCGAAACCGCCATCAGGGAACCCGGGCCGTATCTGCTGAACGTGCGCGTCTCGCCCGAAGAAAACGTCTACCCGATGGTTCCCGCCGGCGGCTCCATCTCCGATATGGTGTTCGCGCCCGCCGAACCCGTGGAGGTGGTGTAATGCCGCAGACCATTTCTCTTCTGCTTGAAAACAAGCCCGGCGCCCTGCTGCGTGTCACCGGCGTGCTCGCCGCGCGCGGCTATAACATCGAGAGCCTCACGGTCGCCAAAACGCTCGATCCCGAGCTTTCCCGCATGACCATCGTGGTGGATGTGGAAGAGCGGCTCAAGACCCAGGTGATCAAGCAGATGAACAAGCTGATCAACGTTCTCCACGCCGCGGATATGGACGAAACCCCGTCCGTGATCCGCGAAATGGTGCTCGTGCGCGTGCGCTGTTCGCAGGAAACCCGCACCGCCGTGCTCCAGGAAGCCGGCATCTTCCACGCCCGCGTGGTGGATTCGTCGGTGGAAGGTTTCGCCATCGAGGCCACCGGCGATCCCGGCAAGCTCGATGAGTTCATCGACGTCATGCGCAGCTACGGCGAGACCGACGTGGTCCGCTCGGGCGCATTGTCGATGTCGCTCGAAGCAAAGAAAATCCGGTTGCAGCCGCCGGTCGCAACACCTCTTGCCGTTTCGACTATCTAATTCCCTGAAGAGAAAGATTCGCTTTCAAATGCCAAGACGCTTTTACGAAAAAGACGGAAATATCAATGCCCTGAAGGGCAGGAAGATCGCCATCATCGGCTACGGCAGCCAGGGCCACGCCCACGCGCTCAATCTGCGCGATTCCGGGCTCGACGTGATTGTCGGCCTGCCGGCGGACAGCAAGAGCCGCGCCAAAGCCGAAGCCGCGGGCCTGCAGGTGGTAACGCCCGCCGAAGCCGCGAAGGCCGCCAACGTCATGATGATCCTCGTTCCGGATCACATCCAGGGCGATCTCTACGCCTCGGACATCGCGCCGCATCTGACGGCGGGCAAGACGCTGATGTTTGCCCACGGCTTCAACATCCACTTCGGCTTCATCAAACCTCCGGCCGACGTGGACGTTTCGATGGTGGCGCCGAAAGCGCCGGGCCACCGCGTGCGCGAAGTGTTCGTGGAAGGTTCGGGCGTGCCGGCCATCGTCGCGGTGCATCAGGATGCGACGGGCAAGGCTATGGAAAATGCGCTGGCGTATGCCGCCGCGCTCGGCAACCTGCGCGCGGGCGCGATCGAGACATCGTTCAAGGAAGAAACGGAAAGCGATCTCTTCGGCGAACAGGCCGTGCTGTGCGGCGGCGCTTCCGAACTGATCCGCGCCGGATTCGAGACGCTGGTCGAAGCCGGCTACGCGCCGGAAATCGCCTATTTCGAATGCCTGCATGAGCTCAAGCTGATTGTCGATCTCATCTACGAAGGCGGCCTCAGCTACATGCGCTACTCCGTTTCCGATACCGCGGAATACGGCGATTACACGCGCGGCCCGCGCGTCATCACCGCTGAGACCCGGAAGGAAATGAAGAAGATTCTTTCCGAAATCCAGTCGGGCGAATTTGCACGCGAGTGGATGGAAGAGAACAAGAGCGGCCGCCACAAGTTCCTCGCCATGCGGCAGGCCAACGCGGATCAGCCGATCGAGAAGGTCGGCGCCGAACTCCGCAAGATGATGACGTTCCTCAAACGCAACAAAGAGGCCGGAGTACCTCAGGCCTGAACAAGAACCAACCATGCGCATTCAAACGTTCGATACCACGCTCCGGGACGGCACGCAGGGCGAAGCCGTCTCCTTCTCGGTGGAGGACAAAATCCTCATTAGCCGCCGTCTGGACGAGCTGGGTATTGATTACATTGAAGGCGGATGGCCGGGTTCGAATCCCAAAGACAAGGAGTTCTTCGAACGCGCGCGCGATCTGAAGCTGAAGCACGCAAAGCTGACAGCCTTCGGATCGACGCGCTTTGCGAAGAATTCGATTGAAGAGGACCGCAACGTTCAGCTTCTGATCGCGGCCGGCACGCCGGTGATCTCGATCTTCGGCAAGAGCTGGGATTTCCATGTCGCCAAAGCGCTGGGCATCACCGAGCGGGAAAACCTCACCATCATTTCCGAGACCGTCGGCTATCTCAAAAAGCACGGCAGGGAAGTGGTTTACGATGCCGAGCACTTTTTCGACGGCTACAGGCGCAATCGCGATTTCGCGCTGCGCACCATCGAAGCGGCGAAGAAGGCCGGCGCCGATGTGCTGTGTCTCTGCGATACCAATGGCGGCACGCTGCCGGAACAGATCGGCGAAATCGTGGCCGATGTTCGCGCGCGTTTCGAAGGCACCATCGGGATCCATACCCACAACGATTCCGATGTCGCGGTCGCCAACGCGCTCGCCGCGGTACGCGCCGGCGCCACACACGTGCAGGGGTGCCTGAATGGTTACGGCGAACGCTGCGGCAATGCCAATCTGGCGTCGATCATCGCCGATCTCGAGCTGAAGATGGGCTACGAGACCATCGGCAGGGAAAATCTCGAACAGCTCACTTCGGCCGTGCGTTACGTCGCCGAGCTGGCGAATCTGACGGTACCGAACGGACAGCCGTTCGTCGGCAAGAGCGCGTTCGCGCACAAGGGCGGCGTGCACGTCAGCGCAGTCCTGAAAGACTCTTCGACGTACGAACACGTGGCGCCCGAACTCGTCGGCAACCGCCAGCGTGTGCTCGTCAGCGATCTTTCGGGCCAGAGCAACGTTGTCTATCGCCTGCGCCAGCACGGGCTCGCCGACAGCCTTCCCGAGGACGCGCGACGCAAGCTGCTCGCGAAGGTGAAGGATATGGAGCATGCCGGCTACGATCTCGAAGCCGCGGACGGAACCTTCGAGCTTCTCGTTCACCAGTCGCTCCATCCCGATCTCAGCTTTTTCGAAGTGCGCGACTGGGAAGTTGCGATCAAGTCCGGCCACGCGACGGCGACGGTCCACATCGATACGGACCGCGGCCCGCGCACCGGCGTCGGCACCGGCAATGGCCCGGTCAACGCGCTGGATGTGGCGCTGCGCAAGTGCCTCTCGGGGCTTTACCCGCGCATTGCGGAAGTCAGCCTCACGGATTACAAGGTCCGGGTCCTCGACTCGAACAAGGGCACCGACGCCCGCGTTCGCGTCCTCGTGGAATGGACCGATCACGAAAAGAACTGGTCGACTGTAGGCGTCTCCGGTGACGTCATCGAAGCGAGCTGGAACGCGATGGTGGATGCGCTCCGGCTTGAGTTGATGCGGCTGGGAGCACCCGCCACGGTTTGAAAACCAGCCTCTTCGAACTCTTCAAAATCGGCATCGGGCCATCGAGCTCGCATACCGTCGGGCCCATGCGCGCGGCGCGCGAGTTCGCCCTGAGCCTCGGTCCCGGCGTCGAGTCGATCCGCGTCGATCTCTACGGTTCGCTGGCGCTGACGGGCAAAGGCCATGGCACCGATCGCGCCGTTCTGCTCGGGCTTGCGGGCGAGAGTCCGGAAACCGTGGATCCCGCAAACCCCGCCGAACCCGGCCCCATTCCGGTTGAAATCGTCTTCAACAAAGACCTCACCATGCCGGGCCACCCGAACGCCATGCGCTTCACGGCAACCCCGGGGCCGTCGGTCGTCTACTACTCGATCGGCGGCGGTTTCATTCTCCGCGATGGCGAGAAGGCCGCGGATGACGACCGTCCTCCCGTTCCGTACCCCTTCCGCTCCGGAGCCGGGATGCTGGCCTGGAACATCCCGGTCTGGAAGCTGATGCTCGAAAACGAGAAGGCGTGGCATTCGGAAGACGAGATCCGCGCCTACGCGGCGCGCATCTGGCAGGCCATGCGCGACTCGATCCATCGCGGCCTCGAGACGGAAGGGATTCTGCCTGGTGGCCTGAAAGTCCGCCGCCGCGCGCCGCAGCTCGCCCGCAAGCTGCGGGAACGCGGCACCACCGATCCGCTGGCCGTGATGGACTGGGTCAACGTCTTCGCCATGGCGGTGAACGAGGAAAATGCCGCGGGCGGCCGCGTGGTCACGGCTCCGACCAACGGCGCATCGGGCCTGATTCCCGCGGTGCTCGAATACTACATCCGCTATCAGGGCGTCGCCACCGAGGCGCATATCGCGAAGGACGGCATCTTCCGCTTTCTGCTGACGGCCGCCGCGATCGGTGTGCTCTACAAGGAAAACGCATCGATCTCCGGAGCCGAGGTGGGCTGCCAGGGAGAAGTCGGAGTGGCCTGCTCGATGGCGGCCGCGGGCCTTGTGGCCGCGCTGCGCGGCACCAACGAACAGATCGAACACGCGGCCGAAATCGGCATGGAGCATAATCTCGGGATGACGTGCGATCCCATTGGCGGCCTCGTGCAGATCCCCTGCATCGAGCGCAATGCCATCGGGGCGGTGAAGGCCATCAATGCCTGCCGCATGGCCATGCAGGAGACCGGAGGGCACAAGGTGCACCTCGATCAGGTGATCCGCACCATGTACGAAACCGGGCTCGATATGCAGAGCCGCTACAAGGAGACGTCGCTTGCCGGACTGGCCGTCAATGCGGTCGAGTGTTAGCCACGCCCGGTCGATCGCGGTTCTGACGGGCGCGGGCGTCTCGGCCGAAAGCGGCATCCCGACCTTTCGCTCGAACGGCGGCCTCTGGCAGCAGTACCGCTTCGAGGACCTCGCGACACCCGAAGCCTTCCAGCGCGATCCGAAGTTCGTCTGGACCTGGTACGAAGAGCGCCGCCGCAGCATCGCCAAAGCGCAGCCGAACGCCGGACATCTGGCGCTGGCCGAGATGGAGCGGCGGGCGAAGCGGTTCACTCTCATCACCCAGAACGTGGACGGGCTGCACGATCGCGCAGGATCGAAGAACGTGATCAAACTGCACGGCGATATCTGGGTGCTGCGCTGCCTTCGTTGCCGGCGCGAGGAAGTGAACCGCGAAGAGCTCCAATCGCTTCCGCCGTACTGCGATTGCGGCGGCATGCTGCGGCCGGGCGTGGTCTGGTTCGGCGAGGCGTTGCCGGAAGGCGCGATGGAACGTGCGACGGAGGCGGTCCGCCACGCCGGTGTGTTCATCGTCGCAGGCACCTCGGCGCAGGTTTACCCGGCGGCGGGTCTGATTCCCCTTGCAATCCGCAATAGAGCGACGGTGATCGAGATCAACCCGGAAGAGACGGATTTTTCCGCCGATGTGACTTACGCCCTGCGCGGCACCTCAGCCGAAATGCTGCCGCAGCTCCTCGGTGATGGCTCCTGAAGGCGCGTCTCCAGCCCGTTCATTATGTACCTGATGTACCTGCGGCTTCAGCCGCCGCTGCTGCCTTGAAAAACGGGAGCCGCGCCTGAAGAGACTGTGTGAGAACTGCACTCAGGGCCTTTGCTAGTAAGTAGCCACTGAGGAAAACCGGGACAGACTCCTTTTTCGCGTTCCAAAACTTCTGCGTGAGAGCCGGGACGGCGCGAAAAAGGTTGTCTGTACCGGGTTTTCCGGACCACGCTCGCAGCCGAATACACGTGAACCGGAGTTCTCACACAGACTCTTCACGCGCAGGTACATAGCAGCCTGCCCGTATGCTAGCATCGACTTCGTAGTAAACCTTTACTGTGCTTGACTTTCTGAAGGGTCCGATTCAGGCAATTCAGGACTTCTACGAGTTGACTGGCCGGGCGCTCCGGAACGTCATCCGCAGCCCCCATTACTACGACGACATCCGTCTCCAGATGGACATCATCGGCGTGGGCAGCCTGCCCATCGTGCTGCTCACGGGTCTGTTTTCCGGCGCCGTGATGGCCCTCCAGATGGGCCGCGCGCTCGGCCAGTATGGCCAGACGGGGCGCGTCGGAACCGTGGTCTCGATCATCCTCGTGCGCGAGCTGGGGCCTGTGCTGACGTCCGTCATGGTGGCCGGACGGAACTCCTCGGGCATCGCGAGCGAGCTGGGGTCCATGAAAGTAACCGAGCAGATCGACGCCATGCGCGCGCTCGGCACCGACCCGATCCAGAAGCTGGTCACGCCGCGCATGATCGCGACCGCATTCATGCTGCCGTGCCTCACGGTCATCGACGATTTCGTGGGAATGTTCGGCGGCTGGCTGATCTCCACTTCGGAATATGGCGTGCCGACGCTGCAATACTGGTCGACCGTCTGGCGGGCTCTCGACTGGAGCGACGTCACCCAGGGTCTGGTCAAGCCGTTTGTTTACGCCTTCGTCGTCTCGCTCATCGGCTGTTACTTCGGGCTGCGCACCACCGGCGGCACGCAGGGCGTGGGCCGCGCCACCACGCAGGCGGTGGTGGCGGCTTCGGTCACCATTTTTGTGCTGAATCTCTTTATCGGCTTTTTCTTCGTCAGCCAGACGACTTCCTGATGGCCCGGCTGCTGCGCTTTGAAAATGTCAGCGTGGAGTTCGACGGGTTGCGGGCTCTCGATGACGTCTCGTTCAGCGTGGAGGAAAAGGAGACGCGCATCATCCTCGGCGCGGCGGCAAGCGGCAAGACGATGCTGCTCAAGACGGCGATGGGTCTGGTGCGGGCAAGCTCCGGCAAGGTCTTCCTCTTCGATCAGGACGTGACCCGGCTTGCGGAGAGCAAAATGTTCGCCATCCGCTCGAAGCTGGGAATGCTCTTCCAGGAGAGCGCGCTTTTCGATTCGATGACCGTCGCGCAGAACGTAGCCTATCCGCTGCTGAACCAGAAATCGATTCAGATTCCGCGCGATCAGATGGAGCCCGCGGTGCGGAACTCGCTGCGCTTCGTCGAACTGGAGCAGACGCTGGACAAATATCCCAGCGAGCTGTCGGGCGGCATGCGCCGGCGCGTGGCCATCGCGCGCGCGGTGGTGACGAACCCGCCGCTGCTTCTCTACGATTCGCCCACCGCCGGCCTCGATCCCATCACCGCCCACACCATCATGGCGCTCATCATCAAGGAGCGGGATGTCAACAACACGACGGCGCTGGTGGTGACGCAGCGATATCAGGACGGGAATCTGGTAGCGAACTTCCGCTACAATCCGGAGAGTGGAAGGTTGGATCCGGCGGGAGATGGCACAAAGACGGTGTTCATGGTTCTGAAGGAAGGCCGTCTGGTTTTCGAGGGAGCGCAGCCGGATCTGGAGGCTTCGACCGACCCCTACATTTCCAAGTTCGTAAAGCGCCCGGAGCCGGCCGGACACTGACGCTATGCCGAGTCACGCAGCCAAAGTACGCTGGGCGCAGTTGAGGGTCGGGATCGCGGCGACGGCGGCGATGGTCATCGCGGCGGTGCTGATCTTCCTGCTGGCGGGCCAGAGCACGCTTCTCGAGGGCCAGTTCCACCTGAAAACCTACATGGAAGATTCGGCGGGCATGGCGGGGAACACGCCGGTGCGGCTGAATGGAATTCTGGCGGGGCATATCGGAACGGTGAGGCTGTCCGGTTCGCGCGACCGCAAGAAGACGGTCGAGATCGATATGGTGATCCAGCAGCGTTACCTCGAACTGATCCCCGACGACTCCAAAGCCGCCATCAGCGCGGCCAACCTGCTGGGCGACAAATACATCAACATCACGCGCGGCATCCATCCCAAACATGTGGAGCCGGGCGGGACGATCGAGGCGCTCGAGACGCGGGATATCCCGGAAATCATCGCCGAGAGTTCCAATCTGCTGCAGCAGTTCCAGACGATCGTGGGACGCCTCGATGGCCTGCTGGCGGTTGTCGAGAGCGGCCAGGGCAATATCGGCAAGCTCATCAAGGACGCCTCGCTCTACGACCGGCTGAACGCGACGGCGGGCGAAGTGGAGCAGCTCGTGAGCGACGTGAAGAACAGCAACGGCACCATCAGCCATCTGCTCTACGACGACACGCTCTATCAGGACATCCGCAGGCCGATCCAGCGGCTCGACGACATGCTGGCGCAGGTGCAGCAGGCAAAGGGGACGGCCGGCAAGCTGATCTACGATCCGCAGCTTTATGACCAGGCGCGCCAGAGCATCACGGAAGCGAAGGCGCTGCTTGAGAACCTCAACAAAGGCAAGGGCACGGCCGGCAAGCTGCTCAATGACGAGCAGATCTACGCGCAGCTCAATCAGATCGCGTCGAAGGTCAATACCGCCATGGACAAGATCAACGCCGGACAGGGCACCATCGGGCAGCTCGTCGTCAATCCGCAGCTCTACGACACTCTGAACGGAACCGCGCGCGAAGTTTCGGGTCTCATCAAAGACATGCACACCAGCCCGAAGAAGTTTCTCACCATCAGGCTCGTACTGTTCTGAAGCGCCTCATAGTCAATGCCGACGATTTTGGTTTCACGCATGACGTGAACGAAGGGATCGTCGAGGCTCACCGTAAAGGAATCCTCACGGCGACCACGCTGATGGCGAATGGCGACGCTTTCGACGATGCCGTCCGGCTGGCGCGCAAAACGCCTTCGCTCGACGTCGGCTGCCATCTGGTTCTGGTGCAGGGGATGAGCGTGCTCGAGCCGGGCAGGCCGCTGCCGGCTACGCTGAGTGAGCTCGTCCGCGAAGTCATGCTCGGCCGGTTACGCATCCATGACGAACTGGCGGCCCAGGTGCGGAAGATTGTCGCGGCCGGGATTCAGCCGACGCACCTCGATACCCACAAGCACACGCAGCTGCTGCCGCAGGTGCTGGCGGCGGTGGCGCGCATTGCGCGGGAATACGGCATTGCCTGGGTACGCTGCCCGCTCTTCCGCTGGGGCCTCGCCGGACTGAAGACGACCGACCACTTTACCGGGTTCCGGCTGACCGGTTCGCTCACGACGGAGAGCCTGATCGCCCTGCTCGAGAAGCTGCCGGACGGGCTGACCGAGCTGATGTGCCATCCGGGGCGACTGGGGCCGGAGCTCAGGAAAGCATCAACAAGGCTCAAGGAAAGCCGCGCCATCGAACTGAAGGCATTGACGTCGGAAAGGGTATCAGCCGTACTCACCAGGAGGGATATCCGGCTGGTCAACTACCGGAACTCGGATTAGAATCTAGAGGTACAGGGCCTCACGATGCTGACCTACCACGCCTGTTCCAAGTGCGATGCGCCGGTCCGCCGGTCGCGGAGGAAGAACCTGTTCGAGTTTCTGATCGGGCCGATCATGCTGCCCTACCGCTGCACGGTCTGCGACCGGCGCGAGATGAAGCTGCGCTTCATCGACATGGAGCCGAACTCGAAGCCCGAAGACACGGACCTGATCATCGCGCAGCCCACCGAGCGTGAACTCGAGGAAGAGCGGAAAGCCGGGGAGAGAGCGGCGGAACGCGCCGCGAAGAAGGCGGCAAAGCTGCAGGAAAAAGAACAGGCCCGCAAGGCAAAGGCGGCCGCAGCGGCTAGCCGCCAATCGAGTACATCGGACGAGGAGGAGGAACAAATTTCGCCGAGTTGATGGAGTGGCCGATCCACTTCTCCGCCACGTTGCGGCGAATAGCGGCGGCAATCTCCGCGTCGGGCGCCGCGTTCCTCAATAAATCCCTGACGTCGGTTTCCTCAATCGCAAAGAGACAGTAGCGGATCTTGCCGTCGGAGGTAAGACGCAGCCGGTTGCAGTTCAGGCAGAACGGCTTGGTGACCGACGCGATGAAGCCGACCGTGCCTTTGCCATCGGCCCAGGCGAACTCGGTCGCGGGCGCGCGCGGGTCGCGGTCGGGAATCTCGATGAGCGGCGAAATCGCGCGGCTCAGAATGGCGGCGATTTCATCGGCCGAAAGCACCTTGCTGCGATCCCAGAGCGACTGGGCATCGAGCGGCATGAACTCGATGTAGCGGGGCTCGAAGCCGCGCTCCCGGCAATAGAGAGCCATGGGAACGATATCCGGCTCGACCAGGTTCTTCACGGCGACAATATTGAACTTGATATTCGTGAAGCCGGCGCGCACGGCGGCGTCGATGCCGGCGAGAACGCGCGGCAGATCGTCGCGGCGGGTGATCTTTTTGAAGCGTTCGCGATCGAGCGTATCGAGGTGGATGTTGAGGCGGCGCAGACCGGCGTCCCAGAGCGCCTGCGCCTGCTGTTCGAGCAGCACCGCGTTGGTGGTAAGCGCGAGATCGCGGATACCGGGGACGGCGGCCAGGCGTTCGATGAGCCGCGCGAGATCGCGGCGTACCAGGGGCTCGCCCCCCGTGATGCGCAGTTTGTTCACGCCGAGCGACGCGGCTACACGCACGAAACGCTCGATCTCCTCGTACGTCAGGATGTCCCGGCGGTCGGTGAACTGGACAGCTTCATCCGGCATGCAGTAGAAGCAGCGGATGTTGCAGCGGTCGGTGACACTGATCCGCAGGCTGTCGTGCACGCGGGAAAAGCCGTCAATCAGCGGAGCAGTCACTTCAGTGCCAGCATACGCTCGATCGGGAGGCGGGCGCGCCGCATCAGTTCTTCCGGCAGTTCCACGCGCGGCTCCAGATGGAGCAGGCAATCGCGCAGCTTTTCAAGCGTGTTCATTTTCATGAACGGGCATTCGCTGCAGTTGCAGTACTCGTTTTTGACGTAGTGGAAGCGCTTGCCGGGCGAGGAGCGTTCGAGCGAGAAATTGATGCCGCTCTCCGTCATGACAATGAACTCCTCGGCCGCGCTGGCGGCGCAGTACTGAATGATGGCCGAGGTCGAGCCGACAAAATCGGAGTGGCGCAGGACATCTTCCGGGCACTCGGGGTGCGAAACCACGACGGCGTGCGGGTACGCGGCCTTCGCCTCGAGCAGGCGGCGCAGCGGGAAGGTGGCGTGCACTATGCAGGTAGCCTGCCAGATCTTCATGTTCTGACGGCCGGTCTGAGCCTGGACGTAGTTGCCCAGATTGCGGTCCGGGAGGAAGAGGATGGGCTTGTCGGCCGGGATGGAGTTGACGACATCGACGGCGTTGCGCGACGTGCAGATGATGTCGGACTCGGCTTTGACTTCGGCCGACGTGTTGATATAGCTGACGATGACGTAATCCGGGTGACGGTGGCGGAATTCGCGGATCGGTTCCACCGGGCAGCCTTCAACGAGGCTGCAGCTCGCGGCTCTGTCGGGAATGACGACGATACGGTCCGGGTTCAGGATTTTGGCGGTTTCCGCCATAAAGACCACCCCGCAGAAGGCAATCACATCGCCCCTGGCCTGCTGAGCCTTGCGCGAGAGCTCGAGACTGTCGCCGATGAAGTCGGCAAGCTCCTGGATTTCCGCCTCCTGATAGTGATGGGCCAGCAGGATGGCGCGGCGCTCCCGCTTCAGTTCGAGGATTTCTTCCGCTAATGTGCTGGTGGTGGCGGTCATGAATTCGACCTGGTTCCGGGCCTGTCTAATGTTATCAACCTGCGTCCACGGGGTTAAGCCCGCATAATGGGTAGCGAGTGCGCGTCGTTCTCATCTCGACCTACGACCTTGGCCGGCAGCCTTTCGGATTGGCCTCTCCGGCTGCCTGGCTGCGGGCAGAAGGCCATGAAGTGACCACCGCCGATCTTTCCCGGGAACCGGCTCCTTTCGAAGCGATTCGCCATGCCGACTGGATCGCCTTCCACCTGCCGATGCATACCGCGACGCGCCTGGCTGTGCCCCAGATCGAAGCTGCGCGGGTGCTGAACCCGCGGGCCCTGCTCTGCTGTTACGGTCTTTATGCTCCTTTTAATCAAGAGATGCTGCGGGGGCTGGGAGTGACTCACGTGGTCGGCGGCGAGTTTGAGCGGACGCTGGCGGATCTGGTGGCCGGGCGGCTGGCCTCGGCCGAGGCTGTGAATCGGGAGCGGCTGGCGTTCCTGACTCCCGACAGATCAACACTTCCACCGCTCGCGCGGTACGCGGGCGTCAGACGCGCAGGTGCGCACAAAACGGCTGGTTACGTGGAGGCGAGCCGGGGGTGCAAGCACCTTTGCCGGCACTGTCCGATCGTGCCGGTGTACGAGGGCAGGTTCCGGGTGGTGCAGAGGGAAGTCGTGCTCGCCGACGTGCGGCAACAGGTGGCGGCGGGAGCCGAGCACATCACGTTCGGCGATCCCGACTTTCTGAACGGGCCGGGACACGCTCTGGCTATTGTCGAGGCGCTGCACGCGGAGTTTCCCGCGCTGACTTACGACGTGACGATCAAGGTGGAGCACCTGCTGCGGCATGCCGATGCCCTGAGGGTGCTGGCGCGGACGGGCTGCCTCTTCATCACCAGCGCCGTCGAGTCGGTCGACGACGCGATTCTGACCCGCCTGGCCAAGGGCCATACGCGGGCGGACTTCGTGCGGGCGCTCGAGCTCACACGCTCGCTCGGCCTGACCCTCGTGCCGACATTCGTGGCCTTCACGCCATGGACCACGCGCGAAGGTTATCGGGAGCTGCTGCGGGCAGTGCGGGATCTGGATCTCATCGGGAGCGTGGCGCCGGTCCAGCTGGCGATCCGGCTGCTGATTCCGGCGGGATCGAAGCTGCTCGAGCTGAGCGATCTCGAGACAGGACCGTTCGACCCGGCTGGGTTGTCCTGGCGCTGGAAGCATCCGGACCCGGAGATGGACCGGTTGTGTACGGACCTGCTGCAGGTCATCCGGGTGGAGGAGAGGAAGGGCGCAGCGCGAGGGGAGATCTTTGGGCGGATCTGGGAGCGGGCCTTCGGCGAACTGCCGGATTTTCATCTGGCCGCGCGGGCCACGATCCCGTATCTGACCGAGCCGTGGTACTGCTGAGCAGAGCCGGATGAAGAGCAGGTGGCTCTTGTGTAGGAAAAAGCAAAAAGCGGCTGTCGTGAGACAGCCGCTCTTCGGATCAAGCAGATTGTTGCTGCGCGGGAGTCAGTTCGCAGCCTGGCGGCGGCCACCAAGCGTTTCGCGCTTGTGGGTCTTCGCCCATTCCGCGTACTCGTCGTCGCTGATGGAGGTGACGTTGACCCAGGCATGGGCCATTTCGTCAACCGTGCGGTCGCCGTAGCCGACCCACTGCCGCGCATCCGGGTTGTTGGGATTGGCGGCGGTGTTGTCGTGCCATGCGGTGACGTGAACGATCGTGCCCTTCGGGAAGCAGGGAGCGGCGTCGTCAGCGTAGATATAGTTCGTCATCCAGTTGAAGTTGAACTTATCCACGTAGCTGATCTCCTGGATGCCGCCGTCCGGCAGGATGGCTTCAATCGCCATCGCCTTGCCGCGCAGGTGCATATGCGGCTGGAAGTTGCCGAAGCAGGAGGCTGAGCGCAGGACGGTGTAGCCGTTGCTCTCGGTGACTTTGTTGGGTTCGAGATCGAGGCGGCCGCCGTCGGTGCCCTGGAAGCCGGTGAGCAGCGTGCGGTGCTTCGGTTCCTGGCCCTTCGGATAGAGCCACACAGCGAGCTGCACGTGGTCGCGGATCTGCTCGCCGACAGCGTGATAGTGGATGTCCCACCACACGTGCGAACCGGGCAGGATCAGCTTGCCGGTGCCTTCGTCGAAGATGTCATAGTTCTTGCCGACGGCCCATTCCATCAGCTGGCCGGCTTCGTCGGGGCTGCGCTGGCCGAGGCCATCGTTGAGCTCCGGAGCGCTCGGGTCATGCTGCACGAGATGCGCGATCGCGTGGTGCGTGATCTTGCGGCCGGCGTCGCTCGCGGGACGCATTTCGACGGCGCGGGCCCAGCGGGGTTCATCGACATTGATGGTGGTGAGAGGCCGCCACCACTGATCCTGGCTCTTGGCCGGCATCGTATAAGGATCCGATTCAATGATCAGATCCGGCTTGCCGAACTGCTTTTCAAGCAGCCAGGTGTCGTTCGGGGGGAAAACCTTTGCAACAGGCATGTCCTTCGCGTCGCCCATGGGGGCGCCGGAATCGACCCAGCGGGCGATCATGGCGATCTGTTCTTCGCTGAGCGACATGTCGTTCTTGAACTTCTGGATGCCGACGGTCGGATCGATGTGCCAGGGCGGCATGTTGCGCGCCACGACACGGGCCTTGATCGACTTGGCCCACGGCCGGGTCTCCTCGTAGGTCACGAGAGACATGGGCGCCGCGGTGCCCTTGTGGTGGCAATCCTGGCATTTCTCCTGGAGAATGGGGGCGATATCTTTTGTGAAGGTGACGGGCTTGGCGTTAGTCAGTTCCGCGGCGCTCGCAGAGAGCGCGAGAAGACCAAACGAGGCCAGCGCCGCAGACACAAATCTGGCGTTGATCATTTAAACGGACTCCTTCGCTGATTACAATACTAAAAATAAATTCCGGAGTAAATCCCAACTGCTACAAAAATCGGCCTGATCGCAACAGCCCGAGGCCTATTTGGTCACGGTGACTTTGACGTGACCGTTGGTCCAGCAGCACTGGAAACCACCGCCGCCACCGACGCCCGAGGCGTCATTGACAGCGAGGTACAAGTCATAGTCGCCAGGGTCGCTGAAGGTGGCATTGGTAGTGGCTTTGCCGGCGAAGATTGCCTTGGGAGGCATCTTCTTGAAATCCATCTTCTCGACCTTGGGTTTCTCTTCGGAAAACTTGACCGAGGCGCCCTCGGGAGCGCGGTATTCGCTCCAGCTCAGGGTAATCAGTTCCTTCGGCTCGCTGCGGCCCGGCGAATAGACACCGTCATCAGCCACATAGACGGTGATCGGAAGCGGAACGCCCACTTTGGCAGTCATGGAGGTCACCACCGGCTTCTGGCCCTGTCCCATTCCGCTGTTCGCATCGTCGAAGCTCTTGAAAGCGAGCCACGGCGGGGTGTTGTTGAGCGCGTCGATATAGGGAGAGATTTCCCAGAGATCCTTGATATTCAGCGGGATACTGGAGGTCTTGCCGTTGACCGTGATGGTCCAGGTCAGTTCCTTGTCGCCGAAGTCCTTGGGGACGGTGATGGTAAACGGTCCCCAGCCGCGGCCGGAGAGGAAATGCGTGGGTTGCCCCATGTCCGGCCCGCCCGGTTCGATCTTGTTATCCGGTCCGATGGGAATGTCGAGCGCCTGCTGCAGGTTGCGATTCCAGTAGCCGGCCATGATGCTGTAGGTGCCGTCCGGATTGTGGAACCAGCCCTCGAAGGCGGGAGTGACGTTCTGACCTTTCCTGTGAGGCGGCTCCCCGTCGATGCGCTGACCGAAGGCGATGGTGGCTGGCGCGACAAACGTTGCGGCCAAAAGTGCGAGTGCTGCTGTGCGTTGCATTATTCTGGAAACCTCTTGAAGAGTGGACAAAAAGGGCGATAGTACCCGGACTGTACCCGGTGCCGGCCGTCCGGTCCCGTAATACTTTATAACCGCAGGACCGGAAAAAGCAACCGGAGGGGACGAGCGCCTGCCGGGTGAGGCGCTCCATCCCTCCGGAAGGTTACCCGGCTCAGTTCGCGGCGCGACGGCGGCCTCCGAGCGTCTCCCGCTGGTGGGTCTTCGCCCAGGCGGCGTAGTCTTCGTCGCTGATATAGGTCACGTTGACCCAGGCGTGCGCCATCTCGTCAACCGTCCGGTCACCATGGCCGACCCACTGGCGCGGATCGGGGTTATTCGGGTTGGCAGCGGTGTTGTCGTGCCATGCCGTTACATGAATGATGGTGCCTTTGGGGAAGACCGGGGCAGCGTCGTCAGCATAGATATAGTTGGTCATCCAGTTGAAGTTGAAATTGCCAACGTAGCTGATCTCCTGGATCGAGCCGTCGGGAAGGATGGCTTCGATCGCCATGGCCTTGCCGCGAAGGTGCATGTGCGGCTGGAAGTTGCCGAGTTTCGCGGCCTGCTTCAGCACCGTGTAGCCGTTGCTCTCGGTGATCTTGTTCGGCTCGAGATCGAGGCGGCCGTTATCGGTAGCCTGGAAGCCGGTGAGGTAGGTGCGGTATTTCGGCTCCTGCCCCTTCGGATAGAACCAGACGGCGAGTTCGACGTGGTCGCGGATCTGCTCGCCGACCGCGTGATAGTGGATGTCCCACCATACGTGCGAGCCGGGCAGAACCAGCTTGCCGGTGCCTTCGTCGTAGATGTCGTAGTTCTTGCCGACGGCCCATTCCATCAGGGTTCCGGCTTCATCCGGGTTGCGCTGCGCAAAGGGATTGTCGGCATCGGCATCGAAGCCGACCTGCGGCGCGTCGGGATCATGCTGCACGAGGTGCGCCAGAGCATGGTGCGTGATCTTGCGGCCGGCCGGAGTGCCGGGGCGCATTTCGACGGCACGCACCCAGCGCGGCTCCTTGATATCGATGCTCGTCAGCGGACGCCACCACTGATCCTGGCTCTTGGCCGGCATCGTGTAGGGATCCGACTTGATCACGATATCCGGAGGGCCGAACTGCCTGGCGAGCTGCCAGGTGTCGTCAGCCGGGAAGACGCGCGCCGCCGGCATGTCCTTCGGGTCGCCCATCGGCGCGCCCGAATCGACCCAGCGGGCGATCTTCGAGATCTGCTCGTCGGAGAGCGACATGTCGTTCTTGAACTTCTGAATGCCGACGGTCTGATCGATATGCCACGGGGGCATGTTGCGCGAGACGACGCGCGCCTTGATCGACTTCGCCCAGGGGCGAGCCTGCTCGTAAGTGATCAGCGACATCGGGGCGACAGTGCCCGGACGATGGCAGTCCTGGCACTTCTCCTGGAAAATCGGCGCGATATCTTTGGTAAACGTAACCGGAGTCTGGCTGGACAACTCAGCGGCA
>DASPQQ010000003.1:0-7229 GCA_035624885.1 Bryobacteraceae bacterium
ATCGCGGTATTGCCGATGTCGACGAACTCGATCTTGCCGTCGACACCCACCACGAATGTGGTCCGGTTGCACATGCCGTCCGGACGCAGGACGCCATAGGCCTTCGCCACTTCGCGATTGGTGAAATCGCTGAGCAGCGCGAAATCCAGTTTGAGCTGTTCGGAGAAAACCCGCTGGGAGGGGATGTTATCGGTGGAGATGCCAAATACTACGGTGTTGTTGGTCCTGAATTTTGCGATACCAGCCTGGTACGCGGTGAATTCCTGGGTTCAGCCACCGGTGAACGCGGCGGGGAAGAAAGCCAGCACCACCGGGTTCTTTCCTTTGTAATCGGCGAGCGTCACTTTGCCGCCCTGCGTGGAGGGCAGAGTGAAGTTGGGCGCGACATCTCCCACCTTCAGCGGCACCGGATTGGCCGGCTGCTGAGCGTTCAGGCCGATACACAGGGCGGCGGCAAGCACGGCGCCTGTGGTAAGTCTCATAGGGATAAAAGTCTCCTTCGGTATGAGTATACGGGTAACTCGCCAGCAGTGGGCCGCGCTCTTCGCCGCGCAGGCTGGCTACATGCTGGACGCGATGGACGTGCTGCTGTTCGTCTTCGCGGTGAATGCAATCCGCGACCAGTTCGGCTTCAATGCCGCCGAGGCGGGCATGATCAGTTCGATCACTCTCGCGTTCTCGGCCGTCGGCGGGATTGTCTTCGGCATCCTCTCCGATCACATCGGCCGCGCGCGTGCGCTGTTCTGGTCCGTCATCATTTACAGCGTCTGTTCGGCCGGAACGGCGCTGAGCTGGAATCTCGCTTCGCTGCTTTTCTGGCGCGGAGCGATCGGGATCGGGCTGGGCGCGGAGTGGTCCGCGGGCGCTGTGCTGGTGGCCGAGACGTGGCCGAGTGAGTACCGGGCGCGCGCAGTCGGGATCATGCAGTCGGGCTGGGCGCTCGGCTATCTGCTGGCCGCGGGCATGACGGCCTGGATTCTGCCGCGCTGGGGCTGGCGCGCGCTGTTTCTGTCGGGCCTGTTCCCGGCTCTTCTGGCCATGATTTTCCGGCGCGAACTCAAGGAGCCGGAGATGTGGACGAGCGGCAGAATGGAGGCCAAACCGGGTCTCGCCGGGATTTTCCGGGGCAAGCTGCTGCGCCACACGCTCTTCGGCTCGGCGCTTGCGACCTCCGTCCTGTTCGCCTACTGGGGGCTGTTCACCTGGATTCCCGGCTTTCTTTCCGCCTCGAGGGAACGGGGCGGCGCTGGCCTCGACATCGTTCAGACCAGCGGTTTCGTGGTGCCGATGCAGATCGGCGCCTTCGCCGGATATGTTTGTTTCGGCTTTCTGGCCGACCGCATCGGCCGCCGCCCGGCTTTCCTGATTTACGTCCTCGGAGCGGCAATTCTGACGCCCATTTACGGCGCGGCGCGCAGCGGGAATATCCTGCTCGCGCTCGGCCCTGCGATCGGCTTCCTCGGCACGGGCTTTTTCAGCCTTTTCGGGGTGATGCTGGCCGAACTTTATCCGACGGCTTTGCGGGGCGCCGGCCAGGGGTTTGTGTACAACATCGGGCGCGGCCTGAGCTCGCTGGCGCCGTGGGTGGTCGGTTTTTTTGCCGACCGCTCCGGCATTGGCGCGGCTTTGGCGCTGAATTCGGCCTTTTTTATCCTGGGCGCCATCCTGGTATTTTCCCTGCCTGAAACCAGATCCGGAAATCTGGCAAAGTAATGATTGCGTGAAGGTTTCCGCCGTTAAGTGCTACGGTCTTGCGCTGGTTTGCTGTGCCGCGGCTATGGCTGCGCGTTTTGCGCTGACGCCCGTCCTGGGCGATAAGGCCCCTCGCATTCTTGCGCTTCTCGCTGTGGTGATCTCGGCGCGATGTGGAGGCGTGGGCCCGGGACTTCTGGCCGTGGCCGGAGGGATCGCCAGCACGTGGCTCCTGCCCAGACCCCACGCCATCGGATCCGACGAATTCGTCAGCATGCTCCTCTTCATCGGAGTGGCCTTGATTGTGAGCCTGATGTGCGGCCAGTTACGCAACGCCCTGCGGCGCACCGAGGAAAGCGAGGCGAGATACCGCGGGATTTGCTCCAACCTTCCCGGCACGGGCGTTTTCGTGGTCGATCGGGACCTGCGTTATGTGGCGGTGGCGGGACCACTGGCAGCGCGGCTGGGCTACTCGCGCGAAGCAGTGGAAGGACGGCTTCTTTCGGAAGTGCTCGACGGCTCCCGCTACGCGCAGGCGCGCGAGCAATTCCAGCGTGCTCTCGACGGCGGTTCCCATTTTTACGAATCGCGGCACGACGGCCGGCTGATCTCGGTTCAGTATGTGCCGCTGCGCGACGAAAGCGGCGCCATCTTCGCAGCCATGGGAATCTGCCAGGACATCACGGAACACCGGCGCGCCGAAGACGACGCGAGGAGGCTGAACGAGGATCTCGAACTGCGTGTCCGCGACCGCACGATGCGTCTCGAAGCCGCCAACCAGGAACTCGAAGCCTTCGCGTACTCGGTTTCGCACGACCTGCGGGCGCCGCTGCGCGGCATCGACGGCTGGGCGGACGCGCTGCGCGAGGATCTGGGCGATGTGATCGGCGACAAGGGCAGACAGTATCTCGAGCGGATCCGCTCGGAAGCGCAGCGCATGGCGCTGCTGATCGACGGCCTGCTCGATCTTTCGCGGCTCACGCGCGCCGAGATGCGCTGGATGCCGGTCGATCTCTCCGCGCTGGCCGGCCGGCATGCGGAGCGGCTTGCTGAAGCCAATCCGGGGCGGAGAATCACGTTCGTGGTGCAGCCGGGACTGACGGCGGAAGGCGACCCGAGGCTGCTCGAAGCGGCCATCGGCAACCTGATGGAGAACGCCGTGAAGTTCACCGGCCCGCGGGCGGAAGCCACGATTGAAGTGGGGCAGCGGGCCGGCGGAACAGAGGCCGAGTTCTACGTGCGGGATAACGGGGTCGGGTTCGAGATGTCGCATTCGTCGCGTCTGTTCGGCGCGTTCCAGCGACTGCACAAGACATCGGAATTTCCGGGAACGGGCATCGGTCTGGCGACCGTCGCGCGCGTGATCCGGCGTCACGGCGGCCGGGTGTGGGCCGACGCGCGGAAGGGTGAGGGCGCCACCTTCCGTTTCACCCTCGGGCCGCTCGACAGAAAGACTCTTCATGGCCGGCAAAACCATTCTGCTGATTGAGGACAATCCGAGCGATATCGAACTGGCCCGCCGCGCTTTCGGCAAAAGCCGGCTGATGGTGGCGGAGGATGGCGAGGAAGCGCTCGACTATCTCTGGGGCCGCGGCCGGCATGCAGAGCGCGACGCGACCGATCTGCCCGCGCTCACGCTGCTCGATCTGAAACTGCCGGGCGTCTCGGGTCTCGAGGTTTTGCACCGCATCCGCGAAAACGAAAAGACGCGCAGAATTCCCGTGGTGATTCTGAGTTCCTCGTCGGAAGAAAGCGATATTGCCGCGGCTTATGATCTGGGGGCCAACAGTTATATTCGAAAGCCTGTGGATTTTCAGAAGTTTACGCGCTCGGTGGAACAGCTTGTGACATACTGGCTTCGGCTCAACGAGCCGCCTCCGGCGGCCGGGTGAACAGGGGATGAACAGGCTGCGAATTCTTCACGTGGAAGATTCCGAGTGCGACTCGGCTCTGATGACGCGACTGCTCGAGAAGGCGGGCCTCGAGATCGCGACCGAGCGCGTCGATGATGCGGAAAGCATGCAGCGCGCGCTCGATCGCGGCGAGTGGGACGCCATCATCTGCGATTACCGGCTGCCGTCCTTCGACGCGCCGCGTGCCCTCGAGATCCTGCACCGGACCGGCCGCGACATTCCGTTTATCGTGGTTTCGGGCACGATCGGCGAGGACCTGGCCGTCGCCATGATGCGGTCCGGCGCTCACGACTATCTGATCAAGGACAATCTCGCTCGCCTCGCCCCCGCGGTGGAGCGCGAGGTTCGGGAAGCGCGCGCGCGGGCGGAGCGCCGCGAAACCGCCCGGAAGCTGCAGGAAAGCCAGGACCGCCTCGCGCTCGCCATCCAGACCACGCGGCTCGGAACGTTCGATTACTACGTGCAGGAGGAGCGGCTGGAGTGGTCGGATCTGACGCGGGAAATGTCTGGCCTTGCGCCCGGCGAGCCGATCACCGGCGAGACTTTCTGGGAAATTGTGCACCCCGACGACCGGATGCGCGTGCGGCGGCTCGGTCTGGCGGCGATGTACGGAAAAAACGGGGGCGAGTTCTCCTTCGAATACCGCGTCGTCCGGAAGTCCGACGGCGATCTGCGCTGGTTTTCCACGTGGGGCCGGGTCCTGTTCGAAGCCGGCAAACCGGCCCGGATCATCGGCGTGGCGCACGACATCACGGCCCACAAGCGTGCCGAAGAGGCGCTCAAATACCAGCTCGATCTCACCCAGTGCATCGCACAGCAGACCTCGGATTCGATCTTCGTGACAGACCGCGAAGGCCGGGTCACGTTCATGAATCCGGAAGCGGAGCGCGTTTTCGGCTTTACGCCCGCCGAGATGATGGGACGCCAGCTGCATGAGATGCTCCACCCTCGCGGCGCGGGCTGTGAGTGTTGCGTGATCGGCACCGCCGGCGAAACCCTGCGCGACTGCGAAGACGTTCTGTTCCGCAGGGACGGGACGGAAGTACAGGCTTCCTGCTCGAGCGGGCCGCTCGAGCTGAACGGCGAAAAGATCGGTCTGGTGGTCACGATCCGCGACATCACGGAGCGCAAGCGCGCCGAGCGCGCGCTCGTCGAGAGCGAAGCGCGTTTCCGGCGTCTGGCCGAAGCCGGCATCGTCGGGATCGTCATTTCGGACGAGGAGCACATTCTCGAAGCCAACGACTATTTCATCTCGCTCCTCGGTCACACGCGGCAGAGCTTTTTCTCCGGCAAGGTCAGGTGGAGAGATATCACCCCGCAGGAGTACATGTCCCGGTCGGAGCGCGCGGTCGACTCCATCCTGACGACCGGGTCCGCGGCGCCCTTCGAGAAGGAGTACTTCCGCAAGGACGGTTCCCGCGTGCCGGTGCTGGTGGGCGGCGTGATGATCGACTACCGCGGCGGGAAGTGCTTCTTCGCCATCGTTCTCGATCAGACCGCGCACCGCAATCTGGAAGAGCAGGTGCGGCAGTCGCAGAAGCTCGACAGTCTCGGGCAGCTCGCCGGCGGCGTGGCGCACGATTTCAACAATCTGCTGACGATCATCCTCGGCTATTCGCAGATGATCTGGAGCGATCTGGCGGCCACGAGCCCCATGCGCGAAGGAGTGGATCAGATCGTGCGCGCGGCGACACGGGCGGCCGGACTCACGCGCCAGCTTCTCACCTTCAGCCGGCAGGATCAGCCGCGCACCCGGACCCTGAATCTCAACAGCGTGGTGCGCGATGTGGACAGGATGCTGCAGCGGCTGCTGAGCGAGAGCGTAACCACGGAGCTTTCCCTCTCCGACGAAGCCGGCCTGATCAAGGCCGATCCCGGGCAGATCGAGCAGGTGCTGGTGAACCTGGCGCTGAACGCACGCGATGCAATGCCGAACGGCGGGACGATCTGGATCGAGACAGCCCCTCTCGTGGCGGACGAATTCGCGGCACTGTGTCTTTCCATCCCTCCCGGCGAGTATGTGCAGCTGGTGGTGAGCGACAGCGGCGTGGGGATGACGCCGGAAGTGCAGTCGCGCATTTTTGAGCCGTTCTTTACGACAAAAGGTCCGGATAAAGGCACCGGTCTCGGTCTTTCGACTGTTTACGGCATCGTGAGGCAGAGCGGAGGCACCATCTCGGTTCACAGCGGGCCGGGGCTCGGCTCAACCTTCCGGATTCTGTTCCCGGCGACCAGGGAAGCGGCGCCGCCCGAGCCGGCTCTCGCGGGAGATATCCCTGGCGGCGGCTACGGCACCATTCTGCTGGTGGAGGATGAGGACGGGGTTCTGCAGTATGTGAAGGAAATCCTCACGCGGGCAGGCTATACCGTGCTCTCCTTCAACAACGCGCCCATGGCGATTGAGGCCGCCGCGAGCCACGCGGGCGAGATCGATCTTCTGATCACGGATTTCGTCCTGCCCGGCGCCACCGGAAGCGAAATCATTCGCCAGGTGGAGCAACGGCGGCCGGGTATTCCCGCGCTCGTGATGTCCGGCTACACCGACCGGCTGGGCCGGCGCGAAAAAGATACGGCGGCTTATCTGCAGAAGCCTTTCTCCGCCGCGGAACTGCTGGCGGAGGTGCGGTCGCTGGTTCGGGCCTCCCAGCTCTCGAAGCCCTGATTTCATCTTTGTGATGAAGCGGACGAATGCGAGGTAAACTGGCCTAAATGAAGGCCGAGCACATCGCGCGGGTCATCTTCGACTATGCAGGGAAGATCGGCAATGTCAGCGACACGGGGCATTTTCTGCAGGTCAATGCCGATATGGCGCGCGATCTGGTGGGCGCCGACCGGTGCAGCATCTGGCTGGTGGACACGGCGAAGCGCGAGCTTTGGACCACGGTCGCCCACGGACTGGCTGAACACGGGCTGCGCGAGCTGCGCATCCCGATGGGCCAGGGGATTGTCGGGGCGTCGATTCAGGCCAATGAGAGCATCGTGGTCAACGATGCCCAGAGCGATCCGCGGTTCCTGAGGAACGCGGCGGGCGGGTATGTGACGAAGTCGCTGCTGGTGATTCCGCTGCGCGGGCCGGGCGGCGCGGTGATCGGGGCGCTGCAGGCGATCAACAAGCCGGATGGTTTTCTGGCCGAGGATGTCGAACTGCTGGCGCTGGCGGCGAATTCGGTATCGAACGCGCTCGAGACGCAGCGCCTGCGGAATGAAGCCGAAGCGGCGCGGTTGCTGCAGAAGGAAGTCGAGATCGCCTCCAGCGTGCAGCGGCGATTGCTGCCGCAGAACCCGCCGAAACTGGAGGGTCTCGATTACGCGGCCTTCTGCCGTCCCGCGCGCGGCGTGGGCGGCGATTACTACGATTTCATTCCGATGGAAGACGGCGGCCTGATCGTGACGCTGGGCGATGTTTCGGGCAAGGGCATTGCCGCGGCGGTGCTGATGGCGAGCATTCAGGCGTCGATCCGGTCGCAGACGATGAACCCGCCGCCTTCGATGGCGAAGCTGATGGAGCAGTTCAACCGCGCGGTCTTTTCCTTCTCGACGGCGGACAAGTATTCGACGCTGTTTGTCGCCCGGCTGGATGCTTCCCGCCGCAAGCTCAGTTACGTGAATGCGGGTCAGGTGCGG
>DASPQQ010000004.1:0-14210 GCA_035624885.1 Bryobacteraceae bacterium
AGGGCAAGCTCGACCTCGAGAGTGATTTCCTTTTTGTTCCGGACCACCGTGAATGTGAGGTTTTTACGGCGGCTGGAATTGACGATGCCGGAAATCTCGCGGGGGCTTGTGACCGGCGTGCCGTTCACCTTGACCACCACGTCGCCGGCGCGCAGTCCCGCTCTCTCGGCGGGCGTGCGAGGCGCCACCGTCCGCACGAGAACCCCTTCTTTCACGCCGAAGAACTGCGCCAGCTGATCGGTGAGGGTTTCGCCTTCGAATCCCACCAGAGGAGCCTGGCCCGGCATGGCGGAGAGCTGCCCGTTGCGCGTCAGCGGCACATCGGGAAACGGCGGCATCACATCGTCGGGAACGAGAAACATCGGGCCGGCCGGGCGCGATTCGAGCGTCGCGGTCACCGTCATCTTCGCGTTGTTGCGCCACACCGTCAGGTTCACCTTCGTTCCTTCCGCGGCCTCCGCGATCGGCCGCAGGAACTGGTCCACTTCCTCCACCGGCTTGCCGTTCACTTCGAGAATCACGTCGTTCTCGCGCAGACCGGCCTTCGCAGCGGGGCTGCCTTCATCCACGCGCTTGATCTCGACCCCGTTTTCGTTGGGCAGCTTCAGCTCCCGCGCGCGCGCGGGCGTCATCTCGATCACGCCCACCCCGAGATAGCCCCGGTCCGCAATACGGCGAATCGTGGCCGACCGGGCCCGCGTGGGCGCGGAAATCTGGCCGAATGCCGCCCCGGCGAGAGCAAGTACCGCGAAAAATCTCAGAAACATAATCCTCAGCCTCAATACGTTCCTACCGACGCGTTCATCATCTCGAGCAGATTGCGGCAGCGGCTGCGAATATAGCCGTTGTCCTCCTTCTGGACCGCATCCTGCAGGATTCCCACAATCGACGGATCGTGATGCGCGCTCAGCAGATCGATCGCCTGCACCCGGACACCGGGATCGTCGTCTTTGACGAGCACGCCCGCGAGCGTCCTGCGCACATCGGCATGGCCCGCGTACTGTTTCAGCGCTTCGATCGCCTTCAGCCGCACGCCCGCATCCGGATCGCGCGTCACCGCGCCGATCAGGGCATGCATCACTTCATCCGATTCTCCGCCGTTGCCGAGCGCGCCGATCGACTCCACCCGGACTCCCGGATTGGCCTCATCCCGCACCGCGCTCACCAGCAGCGCCTGAATCGCCGGATCGCCGATATTCCCGCTCACCACCCGCCGCCGCACGTCATCCACGGCAATCTCGATACGGCCCGTGCCATCCGGCTCGACGGAACGGACGCTTGAAAACATCGGCGCCGCCACCCCGGCCTCGACGCCGCCAAACGGCTGCGGTACCAGGCGCGCCCCGAAGAACCCGACCGCGAGGAGCGCCAGGGCGCCCACCGGCACGCGGAACGGGATATGCATTTGCGCAACGTCCCGCAGCCAGTCGAACCAGCCGGATTTTGCTCGCCCGGCCTGGATCGCCGCCCGCAGATCGTTGCGGCAGGCGACCAGCAGCGCCGGATCCGTAAAGTCCTGGCGCTCATCCAGAGCCTCGAGAAACGCCGCGTGGCGAGCGCGTTCCGCCCGGCACTCCGGGCAGGATTCCAGATGCGCTTCCACCTGCTCTTCCACCGCCGGGGAAACTTCCCCGTAGGCGTAAAACACCAGTTGCTCCCGGACTTCGGCGCAGGTCATCTTCATACAAAAGCCTCCAGGCTCGCTCGCATCTTCTGAGTGGCGCGGAACAAACAATTCTTGGCCGCTTCCTCGGTGGTTCCAATCACCTCACCGATGGCCCGCAGCCGCAGGCCTTCATAGTGCCGCAGTTCGAAAACCGTCCTTTCCCGCGGCGTCAGTTCATTGAGGGCAGCCGCGATCCGGCTGCCCAGCTCGCGATTCAGCATCTGGCGCTCGGGATCGGAGGCGGGCGCTTTTTCGACAGCCTGAACCGCCCGGTCCACCACGCCGTCGGCCGTCTCGACCAGAGCCGATTCTTCCCGCCGCACCCTGCGCCGCCGCAGCCGGTCGAGGCAGATATTGGTCACGATCCGGTAGAGCCAGGTGTGGAACGAACAATCGAAGCGGAACTGGTGCAGGTTGCGGTAAACCTTCAGAAACGCTTCCTGATAGACATCCCGGGCCTCGTCGGGAGACCGCAGCAGATTGGAAGCGATGCGGAGCACACTCTGGTCGTAGCTGCGCACCAGGCGCTCAAACGCGTCCTCGTCGCCCCGCTGGGCCGCCCGAATCAGGCCGGCTTCGTCTGTTGGGCTAGCCAATCTGGCACTCACCGTTTCCGCGGCGCCATTCATGTCTCTGTGGAGTGAGACGCGGCGCCCGGCCAAATGTCACGCGGCGTTGTCTCTCGATCCGCTTTGGGAGCCGGCCCCGGCCGGCGAACCGACGCCTTTCCGGTGATTGCGATCTTCGAGTTCAAACTCCATGCCGCAGACACCGCACCGGTAGGGCCATTTCCCCTTGAGACTGGCCAGAAAATGCGCCAGTGTTCTGCGTTTTCGCCGGCGAACGCGGCTGCTCCTGCACCCGGGACAAGTCATTGAAGCGTGTGCTTTCATTGTTAGCGCAGCCGGCCGCATAAAGAAACCTTTACGTAACAAAAAACCTGGTCCGAAACGGCCCGGTCCAGTTTGACCTATCCCGTATAATGGGTCCAGTCTCATGCATCTACAACGCACTGAACGCCCGGTAGACCTCGATCCCCGCGAGACCGCGGAATGGCTCGAGGCGCTTGATCAGATCGTGGATGAAGCTGGACCCGACCGGGTCAACTTCCTCCTCGACAAACTCACGGAAAGGGCCCGCGACAATGGCGTGGACGTCCCTTACCGCTCCGTCACCGACTACGTGAACACCATCCGCGTCGACCAGGAGGTCCCCTATCCCGGCGATCTGGCAATCGAGACCAGCCTTGAGAACCTGGCCCGCTGGAATGCCATGGCGATGGTGGCCCACCAGAACAAGGTGGACGACGGCATCGGCGGCCATATTGCGACCTACGCCTCGCTGGCCACCCTGCTCGAAGTCGGTTTCAACCATTTCTTCCACGCCTCCTACGGCGACCAGCCCGGCGACCTGATCTACTTCCAGGGCCACGCCTCCCCCGGCATTTACGCCCGGGCCTTCCTCGAAGGACGCCTGAGCGAGCAGGATCTGAACAATTTCCGCCACGAACTGCGCGGCCAGAAGGGACTTTCGTCCTATCCGCACCCGTGGCTGATGAAGGACTTCTGGCAGTTCCCCACGGTTTCGATGGGTCTCGGCCCCATCAATTCGATCTACCAGGCACGCTTCATGCGGTATCTGGAGCATCGCGGCCTGATCCCGGAAACGCCCCGCAAAGTCTGGGCATTCCTCGGCGACGGCGAAATGGACGAACCGGAATCGACCGGCGCCATCGGGGTCGCGGTACGCGAAAAGCTCGACAACCTGATCTTCGTGGTCAACTGCAACCTGCAGCGTCTCGACGGACCGGTGCGCGGCAACGGCAAGGTGATCTCGGAACTCGAGGGCCTGTTCCGCGGCTCGGGCTGGAACGTGATCAAGTGCGTCTGGAGCAGCGACTGGGATGCGCTCCTTGCCAGGGACACTTCCGGCCGTCTCGTCCAGCTCATGAATGAGTGCGTGGACGGCGAATACCAGGCGTTCAAGGCGCGCGGCGGGGCTTATATCCGCCAGGAGTTTTTCGGCCGTTATCCGGAAACCGCGGCGCTGGTCGAGGACTGGACCGACGAGCAGATCGGCCGTCTGCGCCGCGGCGGCCATGATCCGCTGAAGGTCTATAACGCCTACAAAGCCGCCGTCGAGCACAAGGGCGGCCCGACCGTGATTCTGGCCAAGACCGTCAAAGGCTACGGCATGGGTACGGCCGGCGAAGCCCGCAATCCCACGCACCAGCAGAAGAAGCTGAAGAACGAGGAAGTGCGCGTCTTCCTGAATCGCTTCGAGCTCGCGCTGCCGGACAACGTCGCCGACAGTGTCCTGCCCTACCGGCCGGAAGATTCCGCGCCCGAAATCAAGTACATGCATGAGCGCCGCGCGGAGCTGGGCGGATATCTGCCGAAGCGCACGGTCAAGCCGCTCACCCTGAAAGCGCCATCGGCGGATTTCATCGACGAGTTCAAGGCCGGTTCGAAGGACCCCCATCCGTCGAGCACCATGGCCTTCGTCCGCATCCTCGGCAAGCTGATGAAGCTGCCGGAGCTGGGCAAGCGCGTTGTGCCCATTGTCCCCGATGAAGCCCGCACGTTCGGCATGGAGTCGATGTTCCGCAATTACGGCATCTATGCCGTCAACGGCCAGCTCTACAAGCCGCATGACGCCGATATCCTGCTTTATTACAAGGAATCGCGCGACGGCCAGATTCTGGAAGAGGGCATCACGGAAGCGGGTTCGATGGCCGAATTCACGGCTGCCGGCACGTCTTACACCAACTACGGGCTCGAAACCGTTCCCTTCTACATCTATTACTCGATGTTCGGCTTCCAGCGGGTGGGCGATCAGGTCTGGGCCTTCGCCGATTCGCGGGGCAAGGGCTTCCTGGTCGGCGGCACCGCGGGACGCACCACGCTTGCGGGCGAAGGTCTGCAGCATCAGGACGGGCATTCGCTGCTTGTCGCCAGCTCCGTTCCGACGCTCATCGCTTACGATCCGTGCTACGCCTACGAAATCGCCGTGATCGTGCGCGACGGCATCCGCCGCATGTATGAAAACGGCGAAGACCACTTCTACTACCTCACGGTCTACAACGAAAACTATCCGCAGCTGGCGATGCCGGAGGGTTCCGAAGAGGGCATCCTCAAAGGCATTTATCTGCTGAAGAAGTCGGATCTGGCCAAACCGAAGGCGCGCGTGCAGCTTCTCGGCAGCGGCTCGATTCTCACCGAAGCCGGCAAGGCCCAGCAGATTCTGGCGGAGAAGTACAACGTGGCCGCGGATCTGTGGAGCGTCACCAGCTACAGCGAACTGCGCCGCGAGGCGCTGAAGGTGGACCGCTGGAACCGGCTGCATCCGACCAAAGCGGCTCAGGTGCCGTACATCCAGCAGGTGCTGGGCGCGACGGACGGTCCGATCATCGCCGCTTCCGATTACATGAAGACGGTGCAGGATCAGATCGCGCCGTGGCTCGGCGGACGGTACGAAACGCTGGGCACCGACGGTTTCGGCCGGAGCGACAACCGCGACCACCTGCGCGCACACTTCGAGGTAAACGCAGCATCCATCGCGGCAGCCGCACTGGCGCGGCTCTCGCGTGAAGGCAAGTTCGACCCGAAAAAGGCCGCAGCCGCCATTGCAGATCTCGGAATCGATCCCGAGAAAGCAGACCCGGCTACGGCCTGATTTTTTGGATGTACCCGCGCCTTCAGAGTCCGGGTGAGAACTCCGGTTCACGGGTATTCGGCTGCGAGCGTGGTCCGGAAAATCCGGTACAGACAGCCTTTTTCGCGCCGTCCCGGCTCTCACGCAGAGGTTTTGTAACGCGAAAAAGGAGTCTGTCCCGGTTTTTCAGCGACCTGCTAGAGCTCGATTCTGGTTCCGAGCACTTTCAGGAACTGCCCAAGCCACGCCGGATGGGCCGGCCATGCCGGCGCCGTCACGAGGTTGCCGTCGGTGTGCGCCTGATCGATCCCGATTTCCGCATACGTTCCGCCAGAACTGACAACATCCGGTGAGCACGCCGGGTAGCAGCTGCACGACTTCCCTTTGAGCACACCTGCCGCCGCGAGCAGCTGCGCGCCATGGCAGATGGCGGCGACGGGCTTGTTCGCCGTGAAGAAGTGGCGGACGATTTCGAGCACGCGCGGGTTGAGCCGGATGTATTCCGGTGCGCGGCCGCCGGGGATGACGAGCGCGTCGTAGCTGGTTTCCTTGACTTCGTCAAACGTGGCATTGAGCGAGAAGTTATGACCGGGCTTTTCGCTGTAAGTCTGGTCGCCTTCGAAATCATGGACCGCGGTGCGCACCGTCGCGCCCGCCTTCTTGCCCGGACAAACCGCGTGAACCGCGTGGCCGGTCATGAGCAGCGCCTGGAACGGCACCATCACTTCGTAATCTTCGACGAAATCGCCGACGAGCATCAGGATCTTTTTTGCGGACATAGCGAGTCCTATTATCTACCTGGCGCGCAGCCAGTTGAGAACCTGTTGGGCGCTCTCGTTGGGCGGGAAAACCGGATAGAACACGTGCTCGATGCGGTTATGGCGGATCACGAGTGTGAGCCGTTTCATCAGGTGCATTCCGTCGACATCGAACATCGGGAGATGGAGAGCCTTCGAGAGTTTGAACTCCGCGTCGCTCAGCACTTCGAACGGCACGTGCAGGCGTTCCACCATTTCCTGCTGATACCCGGTCGTCTGCGTGCTGAGGCCGAAGACAGTGGTACCGAGTCTGGAGAATTCCGCGATCAGATCGCGGAAACCGCACGTCTGCGGGGTGCAGCCGCGCGCGCCGGGAATGGCATCCCAGCCCTCCGGCAGTGGCTTGCCCGGAACACCGGTCATCGGATAGGCATAGATCACCGTATAGCCGGGAGGCAGCGCGGCGAGATCCACCATGCGGCCTTTGGTGGAGGGAAGCGAAATCGCCGGCATCCGCATGCCGGTCAGATGATTCGCGGCGCCATCGTCAACGGGCCGCGGCAGATTCGCCGGAAGGGGGAACGTCGTATTCACGCAAAGAAAAGATAACAGATCAGGGCGCCCGCAAGCGACATGGCCAGTCCCCAGGCCAGCATCTGGTTGAAGAGTTTCCGTGAGTCGCCGGTGGTTACGGCGGAAGCGATGCAGAGCGCGCCGATGGTCGAGAGCGGCGAAACATCCACCAGATGGCCTCCCACGTTGATCGAGGAAGCCAGCGCCAGCGCGCTGACGCCGCCGCCGATGCGAGCCACCAGACTCGGCACCATGGGCAGAAATGTCGGCAGGATCACGCCGGATGTGCTCGCGTAAACGGAGATCAACCCGACAACGAACGCGACCACCGCGGTCGCGGAGTGCGGCGTGGCGAGCCGCGCCAGCATGTCGGAAAAAAGCTGGATTCCCTGCGTCTTTTCCATGATCGAGACCAGCACGGTGACGCCCGTGACCATCACGATCACGCCCCACGGCATCTTCTTGATCGCCTCGATGTGCCCCGGCAGAAGCAGCGCCCCGACCAGCGCGCCCATCCCGACGTTGACCTTGAACACCACCACACTCACAATCAGCGCGGCGATCACCGCCAGCGTGGCCCAGTGCTTCGATTCGAAGGCATGATCGGGTTCGGCGGCATGATCGTAGCGGAGCCGGAAGAGCTTCCAGCCGCCGAACACAAAGTAACCCGCGAAGGCGACCAGCGCGTGCGCCGCCGCGTTGTAGAACCAGGTCTGCCATTCATGTCCGCTGAGCCCGATCTTCCCCATGAGTGAGGCGGCGATCACGCCGGTGGGAGCGAAGGGCGAAAGCGCGCCTGCGTTGGCGCCGTTGCTCGCCATGATCGCCATCAGAAAAGCGGGGACGCGGGCGCGATGGGCGGTCGTCATGGCCAGCGGCGCGAGCAGCGCGATGCCGGCGATGTTGCCCGGCCCCATGGTCGCGAGCCCCAGCCCGACGAAGAAAAACATCACCGGGATCAGTCCCACGTTGCCGCGGCAGATGCGTACGGCCCGATGCGCGACGCGGTCGAGCGTGCCATTGACCTGCGCCTGCGTGAAGAGCAGCGTGACCCCGACCAGCGTCAGAAACAGCGATGACGGGAACCCGGCCGTGATCAGATCGATCTTCATGCCGCCGAAGTAGTAGCCGACGATCCAGGCGAGCACGATCGAGAGCACCCCGATGTTGATCGTGGTGAAGCAACTGAGAAGGATGGCTCCGAACAGAGCCACCAGCGATAGCGTCGCGATGCTCATTCGTTCGAGTGGGAGTGACGCTTCGCATCACTGGCCAGCAGGGACTTCAGCAGGATGGCGGGATGAACCGCCGAGGTTGAAGTGAAGTCGTGAATCTGATGGCGGCAGGAAGTGCCCGCCGCAACCACCGGGGCTGACTCCGCCCTGGCCCGAATCTGCGGGAACAGCCGCCGCTCGCCGATTTGCCGCGAGAGGTCGTAATGGTCTTTCGAGTAACCGAACGATCCCGCCATGCCGCAGCAACCGGCGTCGAGATCGATCACGGTGGAACCGGGAATCTTCGCAAGCAGCGCCTTCGCCGCGGGCAGTAGACCCATGGCTTTCTGGTGACAATGCCCGTGCAGCAGAATCTGCGGCGGACCGTCCTCGAGGCGCAGCGGCATCCCGGCGGCGTACTCCTCGAAGAGCACGCAGGCATCGGCAACCACGCGAGCCTTGCGCTGCTCTTCGCCGCGCAGCAGTGAAGGAGCGTCTTCCTTCACCGCGGACAGGCAACTCGGTTCGCAGAAGACGATCTTCTTTCCCGATGCGGCAACGGCGTAGAGCGCATTCGCATTGCGCCGCGACTGTTCCCGCGCCTCGGCCAGCAGGCCCTTCGAAATCAGCGGACGGCCGCAGCAGTGATTGGGCGCGAGGGCAACTTTCATGCCGGTTGAGGCCAGGACATCCCGTACCGCCAGGCCGATCTCCGGATCGTAGTGGTTGGTGAAAGTGTCGTTGAAGATGAGGATGTCCGCTGCATCGCTGCTCCTCATCCGAGAGGCAAACGTGCGCCGCGCCAGGGCAGGCAGTGTGCGGCGCGCATCGATCCGGAAAATCGCCTCGTTTGCCTCGCGCACCAGGCCGGTCTGCTGCGCCCAGTTCATCAGGCCTGCAAAACGGCTTCCCTGCTCCGCGACCTTCCGGACGTTGCCGAGCATCTTCGTGTGGAGCGGCGTCCCGTAAGTCTGCCAGTAGCCGGCGAGGAACTCGCTCTTGAAGCGGGCCATATCGACGCCCACCGGGCATTCCGCTTTGCAGGCGCGGCATTCGAGACAGAGATCGAGCACCTGATAGACGCCCTTGTCATCGAGGTCCGGACCCAGCTTCCCGTTCATGGCGAGACGCAGCACGTTGGCACGCCCGCGCGTGACGTCGGCTTCTTCGCGCGTCGCCATATAGGACGGGCACATGGTAGCTTCCGTCTGCTTGCGGCAGGCGCCGAGGCCGCTGCACATCTCGACGGCTCCGCCCATCCCTCCGTATTCGGAGTAATCGAAGAACGTCTTCGGAGCCGGCGAAACATAGCCCGCGCCGAAGCGAAGATTGCGCGTGAGCGGCGGGCTGTCGACGATCTTGCCCGGATTGAAAATGCCTTCGGGATCGAAGGTCCGCTTGATGGCGCGGAAGGCCTCGTAGAGCACCGGCCCGAACATCTTCTCCATGAACGGACTGCGCACATAGCCATCGCCGTGCTCGCCGGAGAGCGCGCCGCCGAACTCGAGCACCAGATCGGCCACGTCGCTGGCGATGGCCTCGAATTTCGCGATGCCCGCCGCGGTCTTCATATTGACCACAGGCCGCACATGCAGACACCCCACCGAAGCATGCGCGTAGACGCCGGCCGACGTCTCATGCCTGCGGATCAGCGCGAGGAAGCGGTCGATATAGTCGCGCAGCTTCTCCGGGGCGACGGCGGTGTCTTCGACGAAGGAGAGCGATTTCGCGTCCTCCTTCATGGTCATGGAAAGCCCGAGAGCGGCTTCGCGCAGGCTCCAGATGCGTGCCTGATCGGCCGGCTCGAAGGCCTTGTAGTAGCGATAGCCCCAGCCGTCGCGCGTCAGTTCTTCTTCGAGCGCGGCGAGACGCGGCGGCAGGGCCTCCTTCGTATCGTCGTAGAACTCAATGCAAAGCAGCGCGCCGGGGTCGCCTTCGACGAAGGTCTCGCGCAGGCGCTGCAGGTTCGGACTCAGGTGCGTGTGGTTGAGGATGAAGGCGTCCATCACCTCGACCGCGGAGGGTTTGTGCTTCAGGATGACCGGCGTCGCCCCGAGGGCTTCGCCCAGTTCGCGGAACTGCACCGCCATCACAGCCTTCGCCTTCGGCAGTTCAACCAGGTTCAGCTTCGCCTCGAGGACCACTCCCAGGGTTCCTTCCGAACCCACCATGAGCTTCGCCAGGTTGAACGGAGAGTTCGAACAAACGAACTCATCGAGGTTGTAGCCGCCGACCCGGCGCAGGACTTTCGGGAAGCGGCGCTCGACCTCTTCGGCGCATTCTTCGGCGAGACGGCGGACCGTCCGGTAGCACTCGGCCTCGAGGGTACCGGCTCGAAAAATCGAAGCCAGTTCTTCCGGGGAGCGGGGTGCGAAATGAACCACCGAACCGTCGCCAAGTACAACATCCTGCTCGAGAACGTGGTCGATCGTCTTGCCGTACCAGACGGAGCGCGCGCCGCTCGAATTGTTGGCCATCATGCCGCCGATGGTGGCCCGGCTCGCGGTGGAAACGTCCGGTGCAAAACGAAGCCGGTGCGGCGCGAGCTGGCGGTTGAGGTCGTCGAGAACGATGCCCGGCTGAACCCGCACCCAGCGCTCGGCGACGTTCAGCTCCAGAATGCGGTTGTAGTATTTCGAGGTATCGACAATCAGGCCTTCGCCGATCGACTGGCCGGCCTGCGCCGTGCCTCCTCCGCGCATGGTGATGGGGCAGCGGTAGCGGCGGCAGATGTCGACGATGCGGATCAGATCCTCGCGTGTTTTCGGCAGCGCCACGCCGCGCGGCCGGATCTGGTAAACGCTGGCATCGGTTGAGTAGAGCGCGCAGGAAACCGGGTCGAAGCGGACTTCGCCTTCGATCGCCGAACGGAGCGCGCTTTCGAGGCTCTGCGGCTGAATGGCGACCAGGCTCATAGCGAGCCGAGTCCCTGGCGCAGAAGATCGAGACCGGAAACCAGCTGATTGCCGCCGCTTGCGAAGGAGACGCGCAGTGTCCCTTCGCCGCACTCGCCATAAGCGGCGCCGTGAATGACAACGACGCCAAATTCATGCAGCAGACGCTCCCGCACCTTGTTCGATGCCACGCCGGTCTCGCGGATATCGACCATGGAGAAGAATCCGCCCTCGGGCGGCAGGGAATGCACGCGAGGAATTCCGGCAAGCGACTCCATGACGAGAGCGCGGCGCTGGGTGTAAGCCGCGCGCATATCGTCGACGCAGGTCTGCGGGCCGGAGAGCGCGGCTGCGCCGGCATCCTGAATGAACGTCGCCGGGCCGCGGCTCGACTGCGCGAGCACCATGAACATGGCGTGGATGAAGTCTTTCGGACCGGCGCAGTAGCCGAGCCGCCAGCCGGTCATCGCGTAGGTCTTCGAGAAGCTGTTCACCAGGATGCAGCGCTCGCGCAGTTCGCGCACGGCGGCGACGGGCGATACGTGCTTGTTGCCTTCGTAGGTGATCCACTCATAGATTTCGTCGCTGATGAGAATCATGTCGCGGCGGATCACGAACTCGGCTATATGGGCGATCTCCTGCGGCGAGAAAACCGTGCCCACCGGGTTCCACGGCGTGTTGAGAATCAGGGCCTTGACTTCGGGAGTCCACGCGGCTTCGAGCGTTTCCGGATCGAGGACGAAGCGCCCGTGGGCGAGGCGGCTCGGCACGCGCACGATGCGCCCGCCGGCAAGCCGGATCGGCGACTGGTAAGCGTCGTAGACGGGATCGGGAAGCATCACGGCGTCACCCGGATCGATGAGCGCCATGAGCGCGGCGTGAATGCCCATGGTGGCGCCGTCGGTGATCAGAATCTCGGAGACCGGGTCGTAGTCGAGATCGTTCTCCCGGTTCAGCTTCTGTTCGACGGCCTGGCGGAGCGCCATCTCGCCGCGGTTATCGGGATAGCCCGTTCTGCCGTCGCGCAGCGACCGGATGGCGGCTTCGACGATATGCTCCGGGGTGCGGAAATCGGGCTCGCCCCGCATGAGAGACACGACCTTGCGCCCGTGCGCCTGGAGCGCGCGGACTTCACTCAGGATGGCGTTGACAGCGGTCGGTTGGAGGCTGTGGACTCGTTCGGCGAGATCGGGCATCCGGTCTCATTCAAGTGTAGTCAACTCTTCAGTACGGCCCGCACCATGGGCAGGACTTCGTAGCTGCATCCGATGCCCGCTTTGATGACCGGATCGTTCGCGGTGAGTTCGCGCACGTGGTCTTCGTCGCGCACGCGGACGATACCGATTCCCCACGGGCCCTTCGGATCGGCTACCGGGCCGAAGACGATGGCGGTTCCCGCATTCACAAGTTCGGTCCACCAGGCGACATGCGCACGCATGGCGGCGCCTTCTTCCGGCTTCATATCCTGCCCGAAGCTGGCGCGCGGCGGAATGAGCCGCAGGACGTAGAAACGGTCGTTCGGAGTATCCATAGTCAGTTTTCGGAAGGCCTTTCGAGACGATCCACTATTATCATTTCGACCGGCGCCCGGGCGGCAGGGCGCCTCTCCTCGATCCCGGCCTGATCGACAGAGCGCGCCAATACCTCGACCGTGTTTCCGCGCAGTGGGATCAGGCTTTATCGAGACTGCGGGCTTTCGTCGAACGCTGAGAAGACGCCCGCTGACGCTTCTCTTCCTGGCGACGGTAGAGGGGCATCAGGTTCTCTTCAATCCAGCGGAACGCCGCTTCGAGGCCGCCTTCCGCATAAACGCGCCCGATCCCGGCTTCGATGGACGACGGTTCGCCGATGCCCGCCAGAAACTGATTCGAAGTCATGCGTTCCAGTTGCCGGCTGTTGACCTCGCCGTGCTCGGCGAGAATATATCGGCGCGCAAAAAGGCTGAGCACCGCATCGCCAATCCACGCGTCTTCGAGGATTTTCTGCCGCCTGTTTTTCACGGAGTCACGGCTGCCTGGAGATGCCTCGACCCGTCGGTGATCCGGACCAGAACCTGGCCGTTTTCCTGCGATTCGCCGGTTCCCTGGAAGGTATCGGCGCCGTTCTTCATCATGAGCTGCGTGAGGCGCAGGCGCGAATTGCGCGCATCGCTCGCCCACTCGAAAGAACCCGCCACGGATTCGTAGGTATCGAGCGGACTCAGATCGATTCCCTTCCCTTCGAACGTCCCTTTTGCGCGCAGATGATCGAGCAGAGCCGATCCGGTGCCCGAAGTCACGAGCGAACCTTCGGTGTCGATGCGGCCCGAATGCCACGGCAGACCGGTCAGTTTGCCTTCCACATCGTAGGTGGGCTGGCGGCGATCGAGATGCAACGCCACGGAACCTGCCAGCGCGGCGGTACCCATCTGCGATTGCAGATCCTGCAGTCTGAGTTCGGTCGCATCCCAGAGCACGCGCGCTTTGACTTTGGTGAACTCGTTGCCGGCCAGTTGCAGGGAACCGATCTCGAGGACGCCGTCCGCGCGCATGTTGTGCAGCCAGTCCGGTTCGGGAGCGCGCCCGAAGTTGAACGCGTAGGTGAAGAAATTGCCGCGGTGCAGGGCGGGCATCATGAGCTTTTCAATCGCGTCCGCGTTGGCTTTCGCGATGTTGAGCCGGAACCGGTGCGGCCGCGCAGCCGCGGGTTCATAGCGGTAGTCGCCCGTTGCTTCGATCCCGCCTGTCGAAATGACGAGCCGCTTGACGCTCAGGATGGAGCCGTCGATTTCCGCGTCCGCGGCGACGATGCGCAGAGGCTCGGCGAAGGCCTCAAACGGAATCACGGTATCCTGCAAATGCACGTCGCCCGACCATGCGCTGGCGCTGTAGCGCAGCTTGCCCTTCCATGCGCCTGCCGTGGCCTGGCTGAGAAGAGGAATCCCGGCGAGGGAAACCTGGCGGCTGAGCGATGCAATCGCCATCCCGTCACTCGCAAGCTGCACATCGACGCTGTTATCGGCGGTATCCCAATCGCCTTCGAGCGTCGCGGTCTCGCTGTTTTCGTTGGTGATGGCGGTGGGCGCGAGCGTAATCGTGCTGCCATCGAAACGCAGCGCCGCGCTGGGGATCCGGAGCGGAGGGGCGCCTGAGACATTGAAAACGGAGTTCGAGAGCATGAGGCTCCCGTTCATCTGCGTGGCGCCCTGCGGGAGCGAGAAACTGACCGCGCCATCCGCGGTGCCTTCGAGTTTGAAATCCGCGGGAATGGCGAAGCCGAGATTGCGCGCAATCCCGACAACCGGCGCAACCGGGAACCTGTTGAGCGTGGCCGTGACGCCCCACTCCGGGCGGCGCAGATAGCTGGAGGCGCGATAGTGGAGTTCGATGGGCGATTGCTTCGCATCGAGCCGCGCGATGACATCGATGGTCTGCCCGGATGCATCGAGCACGCCGCCCACAGCCATGGGCCA
>DASPQQ010000005.1:0-4943 GCA_035624885.1 Bryobacteraceae bacterium
GCCTTTTCGATGAGCGAGAGCACATCCCCCATGCCGAGGATGCGGTTGGCGGCGCGGTCCGGGTGGAACGGTTCCAGGGCGTCGAACTTCTCGCCCACGCCCACGAACTTCAGCGGCTGCCCGGTAACGTTGCGAATGGAGAGCGCCGCCCCGCCGCGTGCATCGCCATCCATCTTGGTGAGGATCACGCCCGTGATGCCCAGCCGCTTGTGAAACTCGTCGGCCGATCTGACGGCGTCCTGGCCGGTCATGGCGTCGGCCACGAACAGGATCTCGACGGGGTTGAGGGCCTCCTTCAGCTCGCGCAGCTCGGCCATGAGCTGGTCGTCGATATGCAGCCGGCCGGCCGTATCCACCAGCAGGACATCGCGCCCCGCATTGACCGCGTCGCGCCGCGCCGAACGCGCCAGATCGATCGGCGCCGTCTCACCTTCGGCGCCCGTATAAATCGGAACTTTCAGATCCCGCGCCAGAATGGCCAGCTGATCCCGCGCCGCCGGGCGGTAAACGTCCACCGAAACCAGTTCCGGCCGGTGCTGATTCTTCGTCAGCCAGCGCGCCAGTTTCGCCGTCGAAGTGGTTTTGCCCGAACCCTGCAGGCCGACAATCATGAACACCGAGGGGGGTTCATTGGCAAACCGCAGCCTCGATTCATGGCTCCCTAGGACCTTGATCAGTTCCTGGTGGATGATCCCGATCACCTGCTGCGAAGGCGAAAGCGACTGCAGCACTTCCTGGCCCATCGCCCGGACCTTGACCGACTCGATTAACTGCTTGACTACCTTGAAGTTAACGTCGGCTTCGAGAAGCGCCACGCGAACTTCGCGCAGGGCGGACTCCATGTTCTCCGCCGTGAGTTTGCCCTCACCGCGCAGGTTCCTGAAGACACGCTGCAGTTTTTCGGAAAGATTATCGAACATGCTGCTGGGGATTTGACCCGAGGCGGATGCCTCTCTATTGTACAAAAGGCCCGTCCACCCCAGCGCGGAACGGGCCTCCTGTCAATCGCTTCCTTACTTTACTTCGTGAATGCCGGGTCGGAAAGTTTCGGGCTGCCCGGCGCGGGAGCCTCGCAGGGCGCCGGTGCCGTCGAGACAGTCTTATCTTCCTTATGCATCTTGGCCGGCTGTCCTCCGGCAAAGCTGGTTGCGGGGCTCACTGCCAGAAAAGTCAGTGCCAGCCCGAGTGAAACAAATCGCGTTCTCATACTTTTTCTCCTGCGAAGAACCGGACACCACGCGGGCCGGGTTCTGCAACGCTCGAACATGGAGGTTGCTGACCCGAGCGTAGACCGCAATCCATAAGAGAATTTGCCGGGTTCGCATAAGAAACTTCTTAGTTCTTCTCCCGAAATCGCGCACCGCGGGCTGACAATAGAGTTGTGCGAGGATTCCAGTCCCGGCACTGGGGATGGTGGTACCTTTCCATCGGCCTCGGTTTTCTTCTTCTGGCGATCGTGCAGTCGATGCGCGGCTTCAGTCCGGGCCAGGTCGCCGTGCGCCTGGTCATCGCCCTCGCATTCGCGCTCCTCGGCGCCATGCAGTTCCGCTACGGGCGCTGAACGCGACGCCCGAATCGTCAAATCCTTGACGCCAGCTTTGCCGCCATCTTATTGAAAACAGGAAGCTCGGGCCCGGCCACGGAATTGCCTTTCCAGCCGTATGACCGCAGCCCTCCGACTTGCTCTCACCGCCGCGATTCTCTGCGGAGCAGCCAGCGCGAAATTTCTCGACGCCGCGCCCCGCCAGACTCTGGTCCTCGCCCAGCTCTCGATGAAGAATCCGAATGCCCATATCGGAGCACAAGCCGACACGCTCACTCCGGACGAGCAGAAGCGCCTGGCCGCCCGGATCAATCAACTTACCCCGAAGCAGCGAAAGCAACTGGCCAAAGCCATGAAGAAGATGACACCCGCCCAGCAAAACCAGTTCGCCGCGTCCCTCAAACGCCAGTTGCATGCGGAGGCGACGAAGAAATAACTAAACCCGAGCCGGTTCGAGAACCGCCGCGGGCTTTTCTTTTGACTGGAACTTCTCGAGATACAAATAAATGACCGGGGTGATGTAAAGCGTCAGCAACTGCGAGACGGCGAGCCCGCCAACAACCGCCAGGCCCAGCGGACGCCGGATCTCGCCGCCCGCTCCGTATCCCAGCGCGATCGGCAAAGTCCCGAACAGCGCCGCCATGGTCGTCATCATGATCGGCCGGAAACGCTGCAGACAGCCATCCACAATCGCCTCCTCTGCGCTCTTGCCTTCACGCCTTGCCGCAATCGCGAAATCGATCATCATGATCGCGTTCTTCTTCACGATCCCGATCAGCAGCACAATCCCGACGAACGAATAGAGATTCAGATCGTCATGGAACGCGAGCAGCGTGAGCAATGCGCCCATACCCGCCGCCGGCAATCCCGAAAGAATCGTGAGCGGATGAATGAAACTCTCATACAGCATTCCCAGCACGAGATAAATCACCACCACCGCGATCACCAGCAGAATCGACAGCCCACGCAGCGAGTCTTCAAACGCCTTCGCTGTTCCCTGAAACGTGAAGCTCATGGTATCCGGCAGCCCGGCCTGGTGCGCCGCTTCCTGTACCTGCGCCGTTGCCTCGCTCAGCGAAATCCCCTGTTTCGTGTCGAACTCGAAATTCACCGCCGGCAGCTGCCCGATGTGATTGATGCCGGCCGGAGCGACGCCCGGCAGCAGATGCGTCACCGCCGAAAGCGGAATCGGCTTGTTGTTGCTCGACCGGATATACAGCTTTGCGAGCGCCGAAGGGTCGCGCTGGCTTGCCAGAGGAACTTCCAGAATCACGTCATACTGATTCGCCGCGGCGGCAATGGCTGAGACGCGCCGGTTCCCATAGGCGTCATAGAGCGTATTGGCGATCTGCTCCGGCGTCACGCCCAATGCCAGCGCGCGATCGCGGTCAATCTCCACATTCACCCGCGGGCTGCTCAGGTGCAGATCGCTCGTCACCTCCCCGATCGCCGGCATGGACCTTAGCTTCGCCTCCAGCTTCGGCGCCCACTGGTAAAGCGACTCCGCATCGGCATCCTGCAGAGCCACCGAATACCGGTGCCGCGATTCATTCTGCCCCAGATACAGCGGCTGCGGAAACTGCAGAAACACGTTCAACCCGGGAATCGCCGCGAACTGATCCTTGAGCTGGTTCATCATGGCGTCGCCATGCGGACGGCGCGGATCGTCCCTGAAGCGCACAAACAGAAATCCGTTGTTCTGCGGCGATTCGTTGGTGCCGCCGCCATAACTTTCAACCCACGGATTTCTGCTCACGATCGCCATCGCCTGCCTCTGAAGGCGCGCCATCTCCGGCGATGAAGCATCGTCGGAAGCCTCCGTCCCGCCGCCCGCGAATCCTGTATCCACCACCGGCAAAAAACTCTTCGGCATCACGACGAGCAGATATACGGTTGCCGCCGTCAGCAACAAACTCGCTCCCAGGGTGAGCCGCCTCCATCGCAGCGTGCCGAGCAACGTCCGGCGGTAAAGGTTCAGCATGCCGGTGAAGAAGGCCTCGAAGGCGCGAAACAGCCGCCCGTGATCGGTCTCGTGCTTCAGGAACCGGCTGCTCAGCATGGGTGTCAGGGTCAGGGATATCACGCCGGAGATCAGCACCGCGATGGCGATTGTGATGGAAAACTCGCGCAGCAGCCGGCCGATAATCCCTTCAAGAAAGAGCACCGGGATGAATACCGCCGCCAGCGACACCGTCATCGAGACGATCGTGAAGCCCACCTCGCGCGCCCCCTCGAGCGCCGCCTGCATCCTCTCCTTGCCCATCTCCATGTGCCGGACAATGTTTTCGAGCATCACAATCGCGTCATCCACCACGAATCCGACCGAAAGCGTGATCGCCATCATCGAAAGCGTGTCGATCGTGAACCCGAGCAGCTTCATCACGCCGAACGTCCCCAACAGCGAAAGCGGCACCGCGAGCCCCGGAATGATCGTTGCCGAGGCATTCCGGAGAAACAGGAAAATCACCAGAATCACCATCGCGATCGTCACCAGCAGCGTGAACTTCACGTCGCGAATCGATTCACGAATATTCTCCGAAGCGTCGAACGCCGTATCGAGCCGGACGCTCGCGGGCATTCGCTGCTTCAGATCCGGCAACAGCTTCGTCACGCCGTCGGCCACTTCAATCGTGTTCGAACCCGGCTGTTTCCGCACCGCCAGAATCACCGCATCGCGCCCATTGAACGAAAAGAAGCTGTTGTTCTGCGTCACGCTGTCAAAAACACGGGCCACTTCCTCGAGGCGCACGGGATTGCCATTGCGATAGGCGATGATCATCGGCCGGAACTGCCGGGCGGCCGTCAGCTGGCTGTCGGACTGCACGGTATACGCCTTCGAGAATCCATAGAGCGCGCCCGCCGGCAGGTTGATGTTCTGATGCGACAGCGCATCCCGCACTTCTTCGAGCCCGATCTGGCGCGCCGCCAGAAGATCCGGATCCGCCTGCACCCGCACGGCGTACTTTTTCGACCCGTAAACCTCCACCTCGGCTACGCCGCTCACCATGGAAATCCGCCGCCCCATCAGCGTCTCGGCGAATTCATCGAGCGCCGAAGGCGTCATCCCCGGCGCCGAAAGCGAAAGAAACAGGATCGGGCTCGAGGCCGGATTCACCTTGTCATAGGAGGGCGGGGAAGGCATGTTCGCCGGGAGATTCCCGCTCGCCCGCGCGATCGCCGCCTGCACATCCTGCGCCGCCGCATCGATCGACCGGCTCAGCGTGAACTGCAGATTGATGAACGTCGACCCCAGACTGCTCGACGACGACATGTTCTGAATTCCGCTGATGTTGGAAAACTCCTTTTCGAGCGGAGTTGCCACGCTCGACGCCATGATGTCCGGGTTCGCGCCCGGCAGATTCGCGTAAACCTGTATGATGGGATACTCAACGGCCGGCAG
>DASPQQ010000006.1:0-3812 GCA_035624885.1 Bryobacteraceae bacterium
CAGTCCATCCCGGCGGGAACGGCTTCGGTCACGTTGTCCGGAACCATCTCGGGGACTGGCTCAGTCTTCCCCTCGACGAGTGAATCCGTTTCGGTCTCGATTAACGGGACCGCGCTCCCCGCAACCATCGGGGCAAACGGCGCGTTCACGATCGTGTTCCCGACAGCTTCCATTCCAGCGTCATCGACACCGTACACGGTCACCTACAGCTATACCGGCGATACGAACCTCACTGCCGCCACGGATACGACGACCACGCTCACCGTGAACGCTGTCGTCGTCAACTTCAACTTAAGCGTTACCGAGCTGGGAACCGGCACCGGCTCCATCACGGACAACACGGGACAGATCAATTGCAGCGAGGCCAACGGCATCGTCACAGGAACCTGCGCGGTCAGCTACGCCAGTGGCACGCAGGTCACGCTGACCGAAAGCGCCACCTCGCCATCCACCTTCGGCGGTTGGGGCAACGCCTGCGCCGCGTCCGGAGCCTCGACAACCTGCAACCTGACTGTTTCTTCGGCGCTGGCCGTCTCGGCAAACTTCGTCCCGCCGCCACAGTCGGTCAATCTCACATTCAGCCCGGGAACCAACGTCGCGCAGCAGGCCGCGTTCAACTGCCCGTCCAACCCGAATCCGTCGCCAGCCAACCCATGCACGGATCCGAACGCGCACAATCTGCTGCTGCAAGTCGCGCAGGTCAGCTCCACCCTGAATATCACGGTGACGGCCACCGAAGTTCCGCCCAACCAGTTCGACGGGCTCTGCGAAGTCGGCAACACCGTGTCGAACGATTTCGATTGCCGCTTCGCGACCTTCTTCAATTACGGCATGGACAACAACGGCAACACCATCGTGCCGCTTTGCTATCCATACGCCAACGGTAACTGCGTGCATTATCAGGTTTACTCCGGCACGCCCGGCACCGAGCCCGATCCCACCACATACTCCGGCCCGATCGATTGGAAGATCACCTGGAACAACGACAAGTTCGTCCCGCCCGCGCCGTACACCGGCAGCACGCCTCGACTCTACGACGATCCGGGAGAGCCTGTGGCTCCGGGTACCGCTTCCGGTGATGTCTGCGGCCAGCCGATGACGATCGACGGCGTGCCGCAGTCCTACTCATGCCAATTCGAGTTCGACATCACAGCGGTTTTCGATGCCAGCGCGCCGGTTGATGCAGGCATCGGCGGCAAGACGAAGCAGCTTACCGATTTCGTCGTCGCCTTCCCGCCCACGGGCTCGGCGTCAGGGCAGCTCACCAGCACGGGCGTCTCGAATTCCACCACGCCCGGCAGCCCCATCAGCTTCACGATCAACGTCGCCAATAGCGGTCCCGGTACCGAAAACAGCGTCACGCTCAACGATCCACTGCCCAATGTCTCCAGCTCCAGCTGGGCCTTCAGCCCCGCCTACAGCGGCCCGGGCACATGCTCGATCACCGGCGGCGCGGGCGCTCAGACGCTCGGCTGCAGCTTTGGCAACCTCGCCGCCGGAGCGAATTTCAGTATCGGGGTGACCAACCCGTCCGCCGCCGCAGGCACCTACACGAACGCAGCCACAATTTCCGCTCCGAACCAACAGGTGCTGAGCATCTCTTCGGCGACGATCCAGGCCTTTGCGACCGCCTTCAGCGCCCTCACCCCATCGCAGACGATTTCGTACGGAACGCCCTCGATCAACCTTTCCGGCGTCGTCTCCGCGCCCGGTCCGCTGTATCCGTCGACGGGTGAAACGGTGTCAGTCACGATCAATGGCTCGACCCAAAGCGCTCTCATCGGCCCCAACGGCGCGTTCTCGCTGGCGTTCCCGACGGGTTCCATCCCCGCGTCCGCATCGCCCTACGCCATCGCATACGCCTTCGCCGCCGACTCCTCATTCGCGGCCGCCACGGACGCATCCACGTCGCTCACCGTCACGCCCGCTAATCAAACCATCTCGTTCAGCGGCGGACCGGCCACCGCGGTCTATGGCAGCACTTTCTCCGTCTCCGCCACAGCCACCTCCGGCCTGCCCGTGACGATTACCGCGTCGGGCGCTTGCACGATGGCCGCCGGAACCGTCACGATGACCAGCGGCACCGGCAACTGCACTCTTGCAGCAAATCAGCTCGGAAATTCGAACTACAATCCGGCACCGCAAGTCACTTCGACTACGTCGGCCCAAAAAGCTGCGAGCACCACAGCCATTATCTCCAACACGCCGAACCCGTCGAATGCCGGGCAGGCGGTTGCCATCAGCGTCGTCGTCAGCGGCAACGGCACGCCCACGGGGAGCGTGCAGGTCAGCGCCAGCACAGGTGAGAATTGCAGCGCGACTCTGGCGGCCGGCGCGGGCGCATGCTCGATTACATTCACCACTTCGGGCGGCCGAACGCTCTCCGCGTCCTACACCGGCGATGGCAACTTCAGCGGCAGCACGTCAGCGGGCGTGACGCAAACCGTAAACGCCGCGGCCGCCGGGACGCTCCAGATCTCTCCGTCCAGCGTCGATTTCGGAAACGTATACGTCGGGCTGGTCGGCCTCCGGTTCGTCACGCTCACCAACACCGGCTCGGCGCCCGTCTCGATCACGAAATTCACCGTGACGCAGCCCACCGGCGCGCCGCGGCAGTTCTTCGCGAGTCCACTGTGCTTCCCTGCTCTGAGCCCAGGTCGCAGCTGCGCGGTCCTTCTGAGCTTCATCCCCTCGGCCCAGCAGACCGGGGTTCAGTCCGCGACGCTCGTCATCACGGATTCCGCCGCGGGAAGCCCGCAATCGGTTCCGCTGACGGGCACTCCGCTGAATCCCCAGGCCTCGGTGAGCCCCTTCTTCCTCAACTTCGCCAACCAGAAGGTCGGAACCACCAGCGGGCCGATGACCGTCACGCTGGAGAACACCGGCACGACTCCTCTGAGCATCCGCAATATCTTCGTCCAGGGGCCCTTCGCCGTCGCAACCGGGACAACCTGCTCCGGCGGACAAACGCTGAATCCGTCCGCCTCCTGCGTCATCAACGTGACCTTCGATCCGAAGTTCGGTGGACCGGCCCATGGCGCCCTCATCATCAACGACAACGCCTTGTTCGGCCTCCAATTCGTTGGCCTCTCCGGAGTAGGAGTGGGTGGGAGCGGAGACGGGGGCGAGGGCGGAGACGAACACTAACGGTATAGATCGAAACTAACTATAGATCAAAAGTAGGGAATCAATCGCGCGTTCAAGTTGCCGAGGCGCTAACCGCGTTAGTCGCCAGCGACGGAAGCGGTGCGGTCGACGGGGCGTTCTTGGGCGACTGAATCGGCGAGGATGCGGCGAACTGGAGCCAGCAGCGAAGCCGACACAGGCCGCTCGCGTGGGACGTCGAGCTCCGCAACCTTCCGCGGAAAGTCGCGGCGTCGGTCGAGGCCGAGGCCCAATTCCTTCAGCAGGTCGCCGGCGAGGTTCGGGTCATCGGTACGCTCGACTCCCCAGAAGCGCAGGCGCGCCTCGTTCTTCTGCAGGACTTGGAGAGCCTCCTCGAGCTTCTTCATCGCGCCGTTGAAGGAGGAAGCTAGGAAATAGACGGGGAGCATCCAGCCGGCACGATGGCCGTTGGTTTCGCGGGCGGCAACGCGATCCTTCGATTCGGGCGCGAATACGGCGCGGACCCGGACGTTGTACTTGCCATTTTGGTTGCGCTCGATGGCGCAGAGATAGCCGTTCGCGTTGGCCGAACCCTTCGGATGCATGGCGTTCCTCGACTTGTCGCTTCCCGAAATGACTCCGAAGGCCGGTTGGGTGGCAGATACTCCGACTTCCTTGCCCGCCGGAGCAAGGATTTCAAGCCTGCT
>DASPQQ010000007.1:0-5735 GCA_035624885.1 Bryobacteraceae bacterium
GTCATCCTGCGCGGCGGGTGAGAGGCCGGCGAAACCGGCCAGCGTAGCAAGGCCGGCCTTGTAAATCTCGCGGGGCGTCTCCTTGCCCTGGTAGCCGTGCTCGGGGCTCGATTCCACCCAGGGGCCCTTCGTATACCGGTACTTGTCGCGTCCGTAAGGCCCGGCGAGCTGGCGGTCGATATAGATCACAACACCCGCTTCGGTCGCGCCGGGGCCGGTCTCGTCGCTGGGGAAGATGCGCGCGCAGGCCGCGGTCACAATCTTCGCTTCCTCGGCCGAGAAGAACTTCAGCGGCACATTCACCGTGCCCGTCTGCGCCTGCAGGCGGATCGGCTCTTTCGCCAGCGTATAAATCAGCGTGCCGCCGAGCGCACTGACCGGAAGGGTAAGGAATTCGCGCCGTTTCATGCCGCCGCTCCTTTCGAGTGTTTCGCGATGAAGGCGTCCGCCGCGCGGTAGGTGATGGCAAGGACGGTGAGGGTCGGGTTGCCCGACGCATTCTGCGGAAACGCGGAAGCGCCCATGACGATCAGGTTGGGAACTTTCCAGTGCCGGAGGCTGGTATCGACCACGCTGGTTTCAGGCGACGTCCCCATAATGGCTCCGCCCTGAATGTGCGTGGTCTGGTAACCCACGGTATTGTATTTCGCGCGCGTGGGCCGGGCTTCCTCGTACTTCACTCCGATGGCCTGCGCGATTTTCGTCTGGATGGGCGCGGCGTAGGCGCGCTGCTGGTATTCGTGTTCCGTCCAGTCCAGCGTGAAGCGGAGCAGCGGATCGCCCATCTTGTCCTTGTACGTGGGATCGAGATCCATGAAGTTCTGCTTCCACGCGAGGTGCTCGCCGGTGAAGCCGATGCCCGAAACCTTGTCGCGCCATTCGAGCGACGCCTTCTTCCACTCCGAACCCCAGTTCGATTTCGCGGCGCCATTGGGATAATTGCCCCACGAAGCGATGGGACGATTGCCCGAAGTCCCGACCGAGATGGTGCCGCCGCGCAGAAGCTTTTCCGAGCCGTCGAAGGCATGATCGCCGTCGATATCGGCGATCATCTGGCCGAGCGCGCCCGCGCCCATGAACATGTTGAGCGGTTTGTCGAAGAAAAGCCGCGCCGAAGATCCGCCCACCTGATGGGTGAGGTTTTTCCCCAGAGTTCCCTTGCCCGTCGCCGGATCGTACATGTCGCCGATTCCGCTGAGCATGAGCAGCTTCACGTTGTTCAGCGTGAAGGTGCCGAGCATCACGGTGTCGGCGGGCTGGAAGATTTCTTCGCCGGTCGCGAGATCGACGTACTCGATTCCCGTGGCGCGGTTGCCTTTCGTGACCACGCGGCGCACCCACGCGCCGTGGCGCATCGAGAACGTCTTCTTGTGCACGAGCAGCGGCAGCAGCGTGTTGGTCGGCTGCGCTTTGGCTCCGACCATGCACCCAAAGCGTTCGCAGAAGCCGCAGTACATGCAGCCCGCGCGGGAGACGCCGTCGGGATTCCTGTACGCTTCGCTCGCATTGGCGGCCGGATGCGGATAGGGAGAATAGCCGAGTTTTTCCACCGCATCGCGGAAGACTGTTCCGACGTACGCGGTCTTGAGCGGCGCCAGCGGGTATTCATTCTGGCGAGGTCCTTCGAAGGGATTGCCGCCCTTGTGCTTCACGCCTTTGAGGTTGCCCGCCTTGCCGCTCACGCCGAGCATCTGCTCGGCTTTCCAGTAATAGGGCTCGAGGTCGTTGTAGGTCACGCCCCAGTCCTGCACGGCAAGACCTTCGGGCAGACGCGCCGCGCCGAGCTTTTCTTTGAGATGCGTGGCGAGCACGAAGTGGGATTCGAGGAAGCGGAAGGAATGCCCGTTCCAGTGCTCGCCCGCCCCGCCTGTGCCCGACCCCGGCAGGAATGACCCGTACTGGCGCACGGGCACGGCGGAATCGCGCGCCGAATGGCGGTGCGTGATGGTCTCATCCGCGATGTTCTGGATCATGCGCAGGCGGATGGCGTAATCGAGCTCATCCATGCCATCGCCGTAATCGGTGGCTTTGCGCGGCGCGCCGCGTTCGAGAATCACAACCGAGAGCGAGGTGCGGCTGGTGATTTCTTTGGCCATGGCAAGGCCAGTCCAGCCGCCGCCAACAATTGCCACGTTGACCGGCTTCAGACGCTTCATTTGTGGGCGATTTTATCACTCCCGATGGTGTCTAAGCCGGAAAGCAAGGCGGCTCAGCACGGCCCCGGCGAGGAAAGCGCCCGCGAGCCAGCGGATGTCGATATACGGAATAAATCGAGTGGAGTCGTGAGTGATTTCGAGCACTCCGGCGGGGAAAGCACGCACGCCTCCTGCACCGCCGCCCTCGCCTTCGTGTCTGGAACCGCCCGCGCCGAAGCCGTAGGCAATCGTCGCGACCGGCACCACCGTCCTGCCCTCGGCGTGAATCGGCTCACCGAACACCGACTTCACGCTGGCTGCCGAAGCCAGCGATCCACCCATCTTTTCGAGCATTTCTGTCGCACCCATGCGCGCCTCCCGGAATGAACGAGCAATTCGGCTGCCGCGAGCCGGATCAAAGCTGCAACTGATAGACATTCAGGCCGAGAATGGTGGGCGCAAGCAGGTAGCCGGTGCTGGTCGCGACGAGGCCGCTGAAGCCGAACTGCGTCTGAAACGGATAGAGCAGGATGGCCGACGGCTGGCGCGCGTCGACGATCATCAGCATCGACGGGCCGAAATCATCCGTGTCCGGCGGATTGTTGACGAGCGCAAACACGCCGTTGGTGAAAGCAACCACGTGAAATGTCCCATTCACCTGCAGGCTGGTGGTGAACGTCTGGATGACCGCCGGCGACTGCACGTTGGTCAGATCCATTGTGGTGAGCGTGAGATAGCCGGTGAAATCGAAGTCCGGAACTCCAGGGTTCCGCTGCGCTGTGGTATTGCCGGCAGCGAGCAGAACATTGCCCGAGATGCCGAAGCTCATCAGCATCGCGGCCTGACTGACTGCCACCGTATCGATGGCAAGCGGAGCGGACGGCGTGGCAATGCTGAGAACATCGAGGAACCCCGCTCCGGCAGTGCTGTTGCCGGTTGCCGTGCTGCTGGCCACATACGCATAGGCCTGATCGACAACTTCGGTAAATGGCTTCTGGTTCAGATCGCCCGAACCGGCGGAGGTGGATGGCTGCAGCATCCCGAGATAGACGGGCGCCGCGGGATTGGTGAAATCGAAGGCCAGAAAGTCGCCGCTCTGCGACGCGATGGCATCGCTGCTCGTGTAGTAGGTGATGTAGCTCGTCGTGGTGAAGCCGTAGTTGCCGGAGAAAGTCAATCCGGTCATGTGAATCCAGCTGGTGGTTGCGACGTCAAGCAGAACCGGCGACTCCGGAGCGCTCAGACTGTAGACGGCTAACGATTCGCCGTTGTCCGGGTTGCCCACGATATCCACGAGAAACGGCGTGGCGGCGCTGGCATTGATCGAGCAGCCGTTGCCATAGCCATTGAGAACGCCGTCGCCGAATTCGCCGGCGTAAGTGGGATTCGTTGGATCGGTCACATCCACCATCACGATGCGGTTCGATCCGCAGATGTAGGCGACATTGCCGTAGAGCGCGATCGTGCTGTTCGGGGTGTTGGCGAACGCGGCGCTGCCGGTGAGCGTCAGCGGGACAGTGTAAGAAACATTCGTCCCGGAGACGGAAATGACGGCGGAAGCACTGAGATAACCGCCGGCCGTGATCACCAGAGAATAATCGCCCGAGGGCAGCGCCGGCACCACGATATTGGCCTGCGCGAGGCCGGCGAAGGTCGGGGTGAGACCGAGGAACTGCACCGTGGCGGCCGAGGGGCCGATGGTCGCTGTCGCAGTCGCCGTCGCGGTTGAGAGCGGCGCCAGCGGCACTGGCTGGCCATCCGGAACGGCGTTATTCACCGCTCCAATACCCGTGAGATAAACCGTGATCACGGATCCCGCCGCGGCCTGCGCGGTATCGGCGTTGAGCGCACCCGAGGCGTTCTGTGCGAAAGCGTGATTGGTCCCGTACTGAAAAATGGCCGGCGCGGACGAAGTGACCGTAACGCTGTAGGCGCTGCTCGTACCGCCCGGTCCCGTCACCGTCAGCGAAATGCTGCCGGTCTTCGTGGCTGAAGGCACCTGGAAGTTGATCTGCGTCGGGCTGGCATAAAGAAGCGGAGCCGTCACGCCGCCAATGGTCACCGTCGCGCCGCCGAGGTTGGTGGGAAGCGGGAATGCGGTCGCGGAAGCCACGCTGCCGGCAAGGTTCGAACCGAAAATCGACGCGAGCGAGCCCGGAGCGACCCTCGGTCCGTACGCCGCGGCATCGGTAACACCCTGAATCGACGGCGCCGGCGTGGAAGCGCCCAGGCACGCGGCAAACAAAACATAAAGGGAGACACAGATCCAGGTGGTTCGCGCGGGGCGGAGTCGCGGCATTTCCCTTACCAGTGTGACGTGCCGAACCCGCCCGCCGTGCATGGCTCGCGGGACACCCCGTCAGTAGAATCCGGTAATAAGTTCCCGAAGAAATCTCCCGCCCATCTGCCGATAAGAAAAATCGGTGATCGAATCCGCTCGCGGCCTTGCGAAGAACCCGGCAGCAAAACTCAGCATCGTGGTGGCGGATGACGACCCCCTGGCCCTGCGGCTTACCGAGCGCGTGCTCACGCGCGCCGGTTACGAGGTTGTCGCCGCTCAGGACGGCCTCCAGGCCCTCGAACACCTGACGCTCAAAGACGGGCCCCGGCTCGGTCTTCTGGACTGGAGCATGCCGGGTCTCGACGGTCCGAACGTCTGCCGCCGCCTGCGCGCGCTCCCGGATCATCCCTACGCCTATCTCATCCTTCTGACCTCGCGGGAATCCAGACAGGACCTCATCGACGGCCTCGAAGCGGGAGCCGACGACTATCTCACCAAACCCTGCCATCCCGAAGAACTCACTGCCCGCCTGCGCGCCGGCCTGCGCATCCTGCAGCTTCAGGACAAGCTCTCGCACGATGCCCGTCACGATCCGCTGACACAGCTGCCCAACCGCGCCTGGTTCCTGAAGAATCTCCATGACTGCTTCAGCAAGGCGAAGGAGCGCCGCGGCTACCTCTTCGGCGTTCTGTTCATCGATCTCGACGGCTTCAAGGCCATCAACGACGAACTCGGCCACGCCGCCGGTGACGACCTGCTGAAGCAGGTGGCAGCCCGTCTGCGCGGCTGCCTGCGCGAAGACGACGCCATCTCGCGCGGCGTCGAATGCAGCGGCCCGGAGCGAACCGGACAGGACAGCCTGCTTGCGCGCATGGGCGGCGATGAATTCACCGTGCTCCTCGGCGAAGTGAGCACGGAAGGCGATGCCGCGCTGGTCGCCGGGCGCATCCAGCGCGAACTCTCCATTCCGTTCACCATCGATGGCCGGAGCGTCCGGATTTCCGCGAGCGTCGGGGTCGCGGTGAACAACGGCGCGTGCGCGAGCGCGGAAGAAGTTCTGCGGGTCGCCGACGCGGCGATGTATCGCGCCAAGGCGCTGATGAAGGCTGGTATCCCGGGCCACGTGCGCCCGGCGCTTCTCGCCGGCCTGCCCTGTTAGTTACTGGACGAGCATCACCGGCGCCTGCCAGAACGCCGCCTTCTGCCCGTTCGGATCCACCACCGTCACCTGGCAGTTGTACCTGCCCGGCTGTAGCTTGCCGAGCGCCAGGCTGAAGCGCAGCGGCACCGCCTTCGATTTCACGTCCAGCCCGTCGGTC
>DASPQQ010000008.1:0-2531 GCA_035624885.1 Bryobacteraceae bacterium
ATCGTCTATCAGCGCGTCGCTGACCGATTTTTCCTTCTTCTGCCTCGCCATTTTCCGTTCTCCTTATTCTCCCGGAGAATGTTTACACAGATTTCAGGACACCCTCGCGCACCTGTGTTTCGTGCCCGTCAAGATCCGCGATCTGATCCGCCAGCTCGAAGCCGCCGGGTGGCAGCATGTCCGCACTCGCGGCGACCACAGGATTATGCGGCATCCTGACGGCCGGATCACGGTCGTTGCGGGCAAGCCCGGCAGTGATGTACGTCCTGGGGCTTATCGTGCAATCTTGCGTCAAACTGGTATAAAGGAGCCAGAACAATGACTCGAAAGTACTCGCTGGTCATCGAAGGGACGGAGGGCAGCTACAGCGCCTATGTGCCTGAACTGCCGTCTGTCGTGGTGACGGGAGAATCCATCGATGAGTTGACGGCGTCGGCTCGGGAGGCTGTCCGGCTGTACTGGGAAACGCTGAATGCGGAGAAGTCGCCAGATGCTACCGTCCGCGAGATCGAGGTAGAACTGCCGGCGTAGCCCTGGCGGGTCCCGTCACAATGGCAAAACGCGACTAAAGTCGCGTCCACATCGAAGCTATCTGAACTCTTCCATCAGGGCGGCGAGTTTTTCGCTGCCCGGGCAGAGTTTTTCGTAGGGCAGATTCACCAGCGGTGTTTCCGGCGTTTTGTTGGTTTCGTGGAGGTCGCCGACGCTTTCGTCGGTGAACAGGATGCCGGTGACGACTTCGTTCGGGTGCTCCTTGAGAAAATCGAAGGCTTTCTCGCGGTCGGTCACGTCGTAACCAGACGGCAGTTTGGTGAAGCGGAGAACGCTGCCGTCGTGCATGGTGACGTTCGTCGTGCCGGTGGGTGCGATCTCGGCCACGATTTCCTTCGCGTGGGGGACGAAATCGGAATGCGTGGCTTCGAGGAGGCGGTGGCGCGTATTCAGGTAGCTCTTGGTGGAACCTTCGTGGTCGTTGAAGGTCACGCAGGGCGAGATGACGTCGATCAGCGCGAAGCCGCGGTGCGAGAGGCCGGCCTTGAGCATGGGCACGAGCTGTTCCTTGTCGCCCGAGAAGCCGCGGGCCACGAAGGTGGCGCCGATGGAGAGGGCGAGCTGCACGGGGTCGATGGGGGCGAGCGTGTTGACTTCGCCCTTCTTGCTCTTCGTGCCGATGTCCGAAGACGCGGAGAACTGGCCTTTGGTGAGGCCGTAGACGCCGTTGTTCTCGATCACGTAGAGCATCTTCACGTTGCGGCGGATGGCGTGGCAGAGATGGCCAAGGCCGATCGAAAGCGAATCGCCGTCGCCCGAAACGCCGATATAAGTGAGATCGCGGTTGGCGGCGTTGGCGCCGGTGGCGATGGGCGGCATGCGGCCATGCGCGGAGTTGAAGCCGTGGGCGCCGTTGACGAAGTAAGTGGGCGTCTTCGAAGAGCAGCCGATGCCGCTCAGCTTGGCGATCTTGTGCGGCGGAATCGAGAGTTCCCAGAGCGCGCGGATGAGCGCGGCAGTGATGGAATCGTGGCCGCAGCCGGCGCAGAGTGTCGACATGCTGCCTTCGTAGTCGCGCACAGTGAGGCCGAGTTCGTTGCGCGAGAGCGAGGGGTGCGCAACGAGCGGTTTAACGATGGATGGCATGAATTTCCTCCGCGGGCTGATTGGCGGGCGAGATGGCGCTGAGCACGTGGCTCGCGCTCAGCGGGAAGCCGCCGTAGACCGTGATGGGACGCAGCTTGTTCTTTTCGACACTGGTTTCGAGCAGCAGCATGGAACGAAGCTGGGCGTCACGGTTCTGTTCGACGACGTAGCAGAAATCGTGTTCGTTGATGAACTTCTCGACGGGTTCATCGAAGGGGAAGGCGCGGATGCGCATGAAGTCGAGCGGCGTGCCTTCGGCGGCGAGAATGTCGAGTGCTTCGCGTACGGCCGGTTCGCAGCCGCCGGAGGTGATGACGCCGATGTTCGCTCCCTTGCGGCGCTCGATGACCGGAGCGGGGACGAAGCCCGCCGCTTCCCTGTGCTTGCGCAGCAGGCGATCCATCACTTCCTGATATTCATCGGGGATTTCGGTGTAGCCGCCGAACTTGTTGTGGCCGGAGCCGCGGGTGAAGAAGGCGCCCTTTTCGTGGACGCCGGGCAGCGTGCGGGCCGCGACGGCGCTGCCATTCTGCGGCAGGTAGCGGTTGAACTTCGGTATCTTTTCGAGTTGTTCAGCGCTGAGCACGATACCGCGATCGGGCCGGTAAGAGTCATCCCACTTGAGCTTCGGGGTGACCCAGTCGTTCATCCCGATATCGAGATCGGACATGAGGAAGACGGGGGTCTGGAAGCGTTCGGCGAGATCGAAGCATTTGGCCGCGAATTCGAAGCATTCGGCCGGATTCGACGGGAAGAGCAGGATGTGTTTGGTATCGCCGTGCGAGGCGTAGGCGGCTTCGAGGAAATCGCCCTGCTGGGTGCGGGTCGGCATGCCGGTGGAGGGACCGACGCGCTGGATGTCGAAGATCACCGCCGGCACCTCGGCGTAGTAG
>DASPQQ010000009.1:0-2032 GCA_035624885.1 Bryobacteraceae bacterium
CGGGTTGAGACCGGCGGAGCGCGGACTGTCGTGCTTGCCGACAGTGTTTTCCAGACGATTTCCTCGACCGAGACCAGCCAGGGAGTGATCGCGCTGGTGCGGCCGCCGGAGTGGAAAATGAGCGATCTGTTCGATCAGCGCAGCCTCGTCGTGGTGCTCGACGGCATCCAGGACCCGGGCAATGCGGGAACCATCGTGCGCGCGGCGGAAGCTTTCGGGGCCTCGGGCGTGATGTTTCTGAAAGGCACGGTGAGCCCGTGGAATCCGAAGACGCTGCGGGCTTCGGCGGGATCGCTTTTCCGCGTGCCTCAGGTTACGGGGATCGAATCTGCGGCCGCGGTTGCCGCGCTCGAAAAGCATCACGTGAGCCTCTACGCCGCCATGCCCTTCACCGGCGAGCAGCAGACGCCGGCGAGCGCGAATCTCGACCGGCCCTGCGCCATCGTCATCGGCAGCGAGGGCCGCGGCGTGAGCGCGGAGCTGCGCACTGCCGCAACGGGGCTGGCCATTCCCACCGTCGCGGTGGAATCCCTCAACGCGGCGGTGGCGGCTTCGGTTCTTCTTTATGAGGCGCACCGCCAGCGGACACATCCGTGAGTCTCTTCGATAACCTTCCGGCTCCCGCATCGGAGGACGCGAGCCGCCCGCTCGCCGACCGCATGCGCCCGCAGACGCTCGACGACTACGCGGGCCAGGAGCACATTCTCGGCCCCGGCAAACCGCTGCGCACGCAGATCGAGCGCGACCAGCTGACGTCGATCATCCTCTGGGGACCGCCGGGTGTGGGCAAGACGACGCTGGCGCGCATCATCGCGCACATGACGAAGAGCGAGTTCGTGCCCTTCAGCGCGGTGATGTCCGGCATCAAGGAAATCAAGGCCGTGATGGCGGACGCGGAACGGCTGCGGCGGCTCGGACGCAGGACGATTCTCTTCATCGACGAAATCCATCGCTTCAACAAAGCGCAGCAGGACGCGTTTCTGCCGTATGTGGAACGCGGCGACATCATTCTGATCGGGGCGACGACGGAAAATCCTTCCTTCGAAGTGAACGCGGCGCTGCTTTCGCGGTCGAAGGTCTACATGCTGCGGGCGCTGACGGCGGAGGAGGTGGTGGTGCTGCTGCGGCGCGCTCTGGCGGTCATCCACGCGCAGGCTTCCGACCAGGTGCTCGAGGAGATCGCGACGGCTTCGAATGGAGACGCGCGCGCGGCATACAACACGCTCGAAGCCGCGGCCAGCGTGGCGCCGGTGATCACGGAAGAATCGGTGGCCGATACGCTCGGCCGCAAGGTTCTGCTTTATGACAAGAGCGGCGAAGAGCACTACAACCTGATCTCGGCGCTGCATAAATCGGTGCGGTCGAGCGATCCCGATGCCGCGCTCTACTGGCTGGCCAGGATGCTCGAGGCGGGAGAAGACCGCATGTACATTGCGCGGCGCATTGTCAGGATGTCGATTGAAGACATCGGGCTCGCCGATCCGCGCGCGCTCGAACAGTCGATTGCCATGCAGCAGTGCGTGCATTTTCTCGGGATTCCGGAAGGCGATCTAGCGCTGGCGCAGGCGGTGATTTATTTGTCGGTCGCGCCGAAGTCGGATGCTTCTTATCGCGCTTTGGGCGATGTCGTCGAGGAAATCCGCAGCGGGCGCGCGGAGCCGGTTCCGATGCATCTGCGCAACCCGACGACGAAGGCGATGAAGTCCTGGGGCTACGGCGCGGGTTACCAGCACGCGCACGAGTTCGAGGAGGCCATGACGCAGATGGAGTGCCTGCCGGAATCGCTCGCCGGGAAGACGTGGTATCACCCGACCGATCGCGGCGTGGAGAAACGGATCCGGGAGCGGCTCGAAGAGATTCGCAATTTGCGGCGGAAATGAGACGCGGCTGAAGAGTCTGTGTGAGAACTCCGGTTCACGGGTATTCGGCTGGGAGCGTGGTCCGGAAAACCCGGTACAGACAACCTTTTTCGCGCCGTCCCGGCTCTCACGCAGAAGTTTTGTAACGCGAAAAAGGAGTCTGTCCCGGTTTT
>DASPQQ010000010.1:0-8547 GCA_035624885.1 Bryobacteraceae bacterium
GCGCAGAGTCCAGGAGAACAGAATCCCTTCCTTTTCCCGCTTGAACGGACGCCAGGCCAGCGCCGCGGTTCCCAGCACCGCCGTATTCAGGTTCGAAAGCAGCGGATTCGTGGACTGCGGATTCATCACGTCAACCGCGCCGCTGCCCGGCGCAAACGCCGCATTCGAATACTGCACACGGCCGAGCGCCGTCAGCCCATCCGTAAGCCGGCCCGCCAGACCGGTGGTAAAGATTTCTCCCAGCCCGCCCATATCGCGCAGCTCATACCGCGTCGACCAGCGGAAGCTCTTCTTCGGATTCCACGTGAACCCGACTGAGCCTGCATTGAAGCTGCCGTCCTTGCCGCTGATCAGCTCCCCGCGCTGCATCCCGACTTCGAAGTTGAACTGCTCGTTCACCGGAATCCGGTTCATCAGGCCGATGACCGCATAACTATCGGTTCCGTTGATGCCGTTCTGGATCAGATAGCTGCTCTGGATCGTCGTGTAGCGGCTCCACTTGTCTTCAACACCGATACTGGTCTGGTTCCTGCCGTTCAGCGCCGAAAGCCCGGTTCCGCTCAGATCGCCGATCGGCACGATCGGCGCCGAGGCCCAGCGCTGTGTGAGGAACAGCCGCAGCGTCTCAGTGGCCTGATACCGCGCGCTCAGCAGCGTCTCGTTCGGATAAGTCGGATCGGTCCCTTCCACATTCTGCTCGCGCCTGATCGACGCAAACAGCTTGCTCGTCGCGCGCCAGTCGAGGCCCGCGCTGAGCATATCCGCGTGCTCGTGCTGTGAAGTCAGGGTGTTCTGGTAGTCGCGGTAATCGTAGCCCGTGGTCAGACTGAGCTGGTGATTCAGCACCTGCGTCCACTGGACCGAAGCGGTTTGCCGCTGGTCGTTCACCAGACTGGTCTTGCTCCGTTCGTCCGTGAACGCGAACTTGAGCTTCGTCTTCTCCGCCGGTTTTACTTCGACCGACCCGCGCGACGTCTGCGACCCCGGCAGCACGGTCGCGCCGAACGGGTTGAAGAACTCCGCGTCGGTCTTTACCAGGCTGGCCTGCACGCGTCCGCTGAGGAACGGGAACGGCTGATCGAGAGCCGCGCGAATCGCGGTCCCGTTCACATTCGCGGGCAGACTGCCCAGCGCTGCCGCCGAAGCACCCGCCGCCAGCGCCGATCCATGACTTACCGGAACCTCAACCGTCAGTTGCCCTTTATCCGGCAGCTTCTGCTGCAGATTCGCATCGCCCAGATAATACGAGCCGAGCGTCGAATCGCGCTGGTCCGTCAGGCCCAGTCCAAACCGCGTTCCCCAGGACGCAATCCGTTTCTCGGTCCGGATCCCATACACGCTCGACGTCATTCCGGCAGTCTGGTACTCGTAACTGAACACCACCTGCACCAGGTTGAGCGCCTGGTCGTAAACGTTGAGCGAACGCAGGAAGAACACACCGCCGGTTACGGGATCGAGGCTGTAATCCACCGACCGCACCAGCGTCTCGCTGGAAATCAGAATCGCCGGATTGTGCACATCGCGGACTTCGAGAGTCGCGGCGTCGGAGCCCGGCAGAATATTCGTGTGCGAAAACTGAATCAGCCCGAACGTTGAGCCGGGGAAAACATCGCGCGCAAACGCCGTATTCGGCCGCGCGCCTTCCACCGTGATCGAATCGTGCTGCTTGTTTTCAACGTGAATCGCCGCGCCCACCAGGTTGCGGTTGTAATCGCCGATACCGAACGCCGATGGCTGCGCCGGCACGGACCCGGCCACCGAACCCGTTCCGGAACCAGGACCAGATCCCGACCCCGGCTCGGCGAAGCTCTGCGGCGCTGGCGTCTGCTGCCCGCTCGTCTGCCCCGCGCCCATCTTCAGATCGCCGAACATCACATAGGACTGGCCGCGCTCGAGACGCCCATACACATGCGTATTCGATTGCGCCGCGGCGAACTGCGTCGAAGAATCGCCAAACACCTGATAGACGCGGTCGAGCGGGTCAAGCTGGAACAGCCCCGCGTTCCCCGCCGAATCGTTGATCGCCAGATGGCTGGTGTAAGCCAGCGTCAGCAGGTTGCCGTCACCCACCGGCGTACGCAGGAAGGCATCCGCATGCCGCGAGACGATTCCGGACTGCTGGTAAATGTCGTAGTCCGCCGCTGCTTTGCCCACGGTGACTTCGCCCACGCTCGCCAGAATCGGTGAACGCTTTTCGGGGTTGAACGTCACTTCGGCCGTGGTGGTAATGAGATGCTCCGGATCGCCCGTCTCGGCGATCAGCATCGCCGTTCCCGGGGCGTTCGGCGCGAGCAGTGTGAAGGTCGCGACGCCCAGCGGCGAAGCTGCCCGATCGGCCTGCAGCCGTTGCGGCACCTGTTCGATGGTCTGCCCCATCGTGTCCGCTGTATGCGCCCCAAACAGCGACACCGGCTTCGTGGGATCGGTATCGATTTTGTTCGCCGCCTTGCCGGAAGCTTTCGTATTCGCTTCCGACAGGAACTGGCCTTCCGAGGTCCGGATACGAATCTCCTTCGCCGGAACCGGCACACCCTTCGCGTCGAGCAGCCGCACCTCAACCGCCATCGACGAACGTCCATCCGCCGGCAGCGAGTCCTGCGCGGGCGAAATCACCAGCCGCGTTCCAGCGTTCTTCGAAACCGGCCCGGAGGGAGCCGCTTTCGCCGCCGGCGCCGCAGGCTCGGCAATCCGGCAGTTGGGGCATCGCTTCAGCGCGAAATTCTGCCGCAGCATCATCCCGCCCTGCAAGGGCGTCCGCTGCAGCCGCGACCAGTCTTCCGCATCCAGCCGCCCGCCGCTCGATATCGTGTAGCCCTTCGGAATCGTCGCCGGATCGATCAAAACCGTCACCGAACCCGGCGCCACGGAAGGAATGTTGTACATACCCTTCGAATCGGTATTCGCCGACTGGCCGTTCGACAGATAAATCCGCACGCCGGCGATCGGCCGTTCACCCGGATCGTACACGCCGTTGCCGTTCGTATCCTCGAAGACACGTCCGATGATGAACTGCTTCATCGTCAGGAAGCCCGGTTCCACGTTCACCGCAATGCCGGTCGGGAAACTGGCGGACGGCACATTCCCGGGTCCGTTACCCTTGAGCTGCGCCGTGTTGACGTTCGGGCCGGGTCGGGCGGCGGAACTTACCCGCACCCGGTAAGTCACCACCGCCGACTGCCCGGAGAGTAAAGTCCCGACATTGAAGATCAGGGTCCCCGGTGTGTTGCCCGGATCGATCGGCTGGGACGCACCCGACCCCGTCACAATCCGCGCGCTGTTCACCACGTAGAGGAACCCTTTGGGCAGAATGTCCTGCGCCACCGCGTTCTGAATCGTGACGGTGTTCTGGTTCGTAATGGTCAGGGTGTAACCGATCACATCGCCGAACTGCGCCGTCTGCCGGTCCGCGCTTTTCACGAGACTGAGAGTCGTCAACAGCTGCGCGACCTGCACCTGATCCTGAGCCGATGTCCCGCCCACGCCCGGCGGCGACCCGCCGCCCGTCACGGTGGCAATGTTCGTTAGATTCGCGGGAGCATTGGAGGCGATATTGACGTTGATCGATATCGGCGGGTAACTCGCACCTGGCGCCAGAGCGTCGGTCCGGGTGCAGGTCAGCGTCGGGAGATCACAGGTCCATCCCTGACCGCTGATACCCGTGGCAGTAAGGCCCGCGGTGAGCGGATCGGCCGCGAACACCGCACCGTTGGTTGGCGCTGTGCCGTTGTTCGTTACTGTCAGGACATAAGTTCCCGAGCCGCCCTGCACGAAGTTACCCGAGTGAGTCTTGGTAAGTCCCAGATTCGGCGCACTGCCGCCAAGTGAAGCCGGATCGGTAGCCGTATCGTTGGTAAGATTGACTTCGCCGCCGCCGCCCACTACGGCAGTATTCACGATGTTATCCGGAGCATCCCCCGCAATCGTCGCCGTCAAAGTAATTGCCGGATAAGCTGCGGCGGGCGCCAGCACATCGTTGCGGTTGCAACCGAGCGGACTCAGCGTGCAATTCCAGCCGGTCCCGCTGATGGCATTCGCCACAAGCCCTGCCGGCAGCGTATCGGTAACCGTGACCGTCCCGGTGGTCGATGTTGCGCCCACGTTCGAAGCCACGATCGTATAAGTTAAGGTACCGCCGCGCGCAGGCGAGCCGGTGTGCGACTTGGTAATCGTCATGTCGGGCAGACCGGAAATCGTCACGGAGTCGGTAGCCGTATCGTTCGTCAGATTCGTTTCGCCGCCGCCGCCCACCACGGCCGTATTTACGAACGTGCCGCTCGCCGTCTGCGGGATCGAAACCGTGACCGAGATCGGAGGCCACGCCGCGCCCGCGGCCAGCACATCCGAACGGCTGCATGCGAGCGGGCTCAGTGTGCAACTCCACCCGCTGCCCGAAATTGCCGTCGCTGTCAGACCAGCCGGCAGCGTGTCGGTTACGGTCACGGGCCCAAAGGTCGGAGAAGGACCGACGTTTGAAGCCGTGATCGTCCAGACTCCGCTCCCCCCTGGAACAAACGCCGCGCTGTGCGTCTTGGTGACCGTCATATCCGGCAGTTGGATCACCACCGTGTCGGTCGCGGTGTCATTGGTCAGATTCACTTCTCCGCCGCCGCCCACCACCGCCGTATTCACCAGCGTCCCCTGAGCATTCGCCGCGATGTTCACGGTCACCGTGATCGGCGGATAGGCCGCGCCGGACGCCAGCACATCGTTGCGGGAGCACGAGAGCGGCGAAAGCGAACAGGTCCACCCCGAACCGGCGATGGCCGTCGCAGTCATCCCTCCAGGCAGAGAATCCGAAACCGTGACGGCGCCCTTCGTCGCAGTCGCGCCCACATTCGAGGCCGTGACGGTGTAAGTTGCCCCGATCTGCCCCGCGAAAAAGGTCCCGTTGTGCGACTTCGTGATGGTCATGTCGGGAACGCCCTGGATCGTCACCGGATCCGTCGCGGTGTCATTGGTCAGATTGACTTCGCCGCCGCCTCCCACCACCGCCGTATTGACCAGCGTCCCGGTCGCGGCCGGCGATACATTCACGGTGACGACAATCGCCTGATACGCCGAGCCCACCGCCAGAGAGTCGCTCCGCGTACAGGAAAGCGAAGCCAGCGTGCATGTCCAGCCCTGGCCTGCGATACCAGTCGCGGTGAGCCCCGCCGGCAACGTATCGGTCACCGTCACAGCCCCGGAGCTCGCGGCCAGCCCCACATTCGACGCGGTAATCGTGTAAGTCGCGCCAACCTGTCCCTGTGTAAAGGTCCCGGTGTGCGACTTGGTAATCGTCATATCCGGAACGCCCTGCACGATCGTGTAATCGTAAGCGGTATCGTTCGTAAGATTCGTCTCGCCGCCCCCGCCAACAACCCCGACGTTCTGCAGCGTGCCGGTCACCGTGGGAGAGACATTCACCGTCACCGTAATCGGCGGATAACTCACGCCCGGCCCAAGTACATCCGAGCGGGTGCAGCTAAGCGTCGATACCGTGCAACTCCATCCGCTCCCTGCCATTCCGGTTCCAGTCAATCCGGCCGGAAGAGTATCGACAACCGTGACCGGCTGAGCCGCATTCGTATTCGAACTTCCCACGTTCGAGGCCACGAGCGTATAAGTGAACCCCACCTGGCCCTGCGTCATGGTGCCGGTGTGCGACTTCGTGATCGTCATGTCCGGCCCCGGCGGTGGTGGAACGAATGTGGTCAACGCATCGGAAGCGGTATCGTTGGCAAGGTTCGTCTCCGATCCCCCGCCGATCGTCACGTTATTGGTGATCGTGGTCGCGGCGGCGACTCCCGCGTTGATCGTGGCGACCAGCGTGATCGGATTGCCCGAACCCGCCGGTCCGATCACCGCATTCGTCGTACACGGTCCCTGTGGCTGCGTGCATGCCCACCCGGCGCCGCTGATGCTCGTTGCCGTCAACTGAGCGGGAAACGGAGTTTCCGTCATTGTGATCGATCCGCTGGTCGACGCCGCCGTCGCGATGTTATGCGGCGTGATCGTATAGGTCACCGTGCTGCCGGGATTGAACGTGCCCGCCGCATGCGTCTTCGAAATCGTCAGGTCGGGCACCTGTGTGGTCAGTGAATCGGTCGCGGTATCGTTGGCGAGGTTGGTCTCGCCGCCGCCGCCCACGGTCACTGTATTGGTAATCGTGGTACCCGGCGTCACGCCCGCGTTCACGGTCGCAACCAGCGTCAGCGAAGTGCCCGATCCGTTTCCCGGAATCACCGCGTTACTCGTGCACGGCCCCTGCGGCTGCGTGCACGTCCACCCGGCGCCGCCGATGCTCGCAGCCGTCAGTTGAGCGGGAAATCCCGTCTCCGTCACGCTCACGGTTCCGGTCGACGGCGCTGCTGCAATGTTGTTCGGCGTGATGGTAAACGTCACGGTACTGCCCGGAACAAACGTTCCGGCGGCGTGCGTCTTTGAAATCGTCAGATCCGGGATCGCCGTGATCAGCGAATCGGTCGCCGTGTCGTTCGCCAGATTGGTCTCCCCGCCGCCGCCCACCGTCACCGTATTCGTGATCGTTGTACCGGGCGTGACTCCGGCGTTCACGGTCGCCACGAGCGTCAGAGGAGTTCCCGATCCCGACGCCGCAATCACCGCGTTGCTCGTACAGGGTCCCTGAGGCTGCGTGCAGGTCCATCCCGCGCCGCTGATGCTCGTTGCCGTCAACTGAGCCGGAAATCCGGTTTCCGTTACGGTCACCATTCCGAACGATGGGGCGGCCGGCGCAATGTTATTCGCGGTAATCGTGAACGTCACCGCGCTGCCGGGAAAAAACGTTCCGGCGTGCGTCTTTGAAATCGTCAGGTCCGGGATCGGGGTCGTCAGCGAATCGGTCGCCGTGTCATTGGCAAGATTGACCTCATTGCCGCCGCCCACCGTTACGGTATTCGTAATGGTGGTGTTGGGAGCCACGCCCGCATTCACGGTCGCCACCAGCGTTATCGGAGTTCCCGATCCGTTTCCCGGAATCACCGCGTTACTCGTACATGGCCCCTTTGGCTGCGTGCAGGTCCATCCCGCGCCGCTGATGCTGGTCGCCGTGAGCTGAGCGGGAAACCCTGTTTCCGTGACCGTCACCGTTCCGGCCGAAGATGCGCTCGAAATGTTGTTGGGCGTAATCGTGTAAGTCACGGTGCTGCCGGGGGCGAATGTACCCGCGGCATGAGTCTTCGAGATAGTAAGATCCGGCGGAGTATACGTGTAAGTGACCGTAACCGAGCCACCCGATGTGCCGTTGGCCGAGTACTGCAGGTTCGCTGTACAGCAGGCGCCGGTCGCTCCGAATCCGTCGGAGGTGAAAGTCAGCTGTACGGTATGGGTTCCGTCTCCGGAAAAGTCGCCGAAGTCCGTGGGATCCGCGGTCTCCGTATCGCTGGCCGGCTGTGAGTTGTAAGTGATCGACTGGCCATCAGCCAGGTTTCCTGCCTGATTGGGAGTGTTGCCGGTCAGAAAGATATCGAGTCCCGCCGGACCGGTAACATCAACCGCGCCGGCTCCGTTCGCCCCGCTGTAAACCGCGGGCCCGTTGCCGGCGGGATTCTGGATCGTGAAGTTGACGACGAAGTTCGCCGTCGAACTGATGTGGATTCCCGTCAGTGTACCGAGGCTTTGATTGAACTGCTGAACGTTCACGTTGGCGCTGAATGTCCCCGCCTGCGCGGGCACCGTGTACGGGCCAACCGTCACCGTCGCGGCGGCTGCAAGACTGCAACCCGCCGCGGTGATCGCAAGAACTGCCAGAACCGTCCCAATTCTTCTCATGTTTGCGAATGCGCGTCCTTCTCGAATACCCTGCCGAATTTGCCCCGATTTATCCTCGAAACCGAACAGCGAATAAAGCTTCGAAAACTGATAAACGAGCAGGAATTCGGCGCCCTGAATTACCTAACATCCTGACATGTCGGACTGTTCTGAGGACAGATCCCGAGGCCATCGCAGTACCAGTACTCTTAAGACCCGTCCTACCGGGTGGATCCATTTCTTTTCAATCAGTTCCCGCCAGAGGACCGGAAAACTACGGATAGCGAAACGAGCGGCGTACCAGGCTCGCTCTGGTACTCGCCTGCTTTGCCGCGCCAGCGAATCCAGTTACTTTCAAATTTCGGGCAGGAGGAAAAGCCCAAAGGATCGAATGGAGCGATTTCGGGGAATTATAATGAAGAGTCTTCGAACAGCGTGGAAAGTTATCGCGATCGCGACCGCAGCCTGCGGTCTCGCCGCCGCCAGCACCATCGCGCTGCCGACGCAGACAGTCGCCATGGCGGCTCCCAGCTTCACCGACACGCTCAGCTTCGTTACCTTCGATCAGAGCCTCGGCACCCTGACGAACGTCGAGATCGACGCGACCGCGGATTTCGATGTGAATCTCAACATCACCGACCCCGCCGGCAACGGCAACGGTAATTACAGCAACGCGAAGGCTACGGGATCGGTGAACGTGCTGGGCCCGGGAGACCTCGACCTGATCCTGACCGGCGCGACCGCCACCGAACACGGCTCCATCACGCAGGGCAATACCGTCACTTACAGCAGCCTGCC
>DASPQQ010000011.1:0-3305 GCA_035624885.1 Bryobacteraceae bacterium
TCGTCACATGCCCGTGCTCGTCAATGCTCTCGATGCAGCGTACCGGCTGCGTACGAAGCAGGCTGCCGCAGCCCGTGCGGCTTAAGGCATAATCAATCTGCCCGGAGTTGGCTTACTTTCAACGGAAATCCGGACATGCTCATCGCGGTCACGCGAATTCATGCATTTTATCCAGGCTATTTTCAACAGTTTGAATTTTCCCGGTGCCGATTTCGGACTTTGCTCGGGCTACCTTCGGGGCGTTCCGGCCTGTACGGCGGGACGAAAGAGCAACCCCATGTGCGACGAAGTGATTATCGTCATTAGCTGCTTCGCCGGTCTGTAAGTAACTGCTCTTCAGGCGCCTCACAGAGCGCCCGTAAACAAACCAATAGCCGGGCAAGCCGGGTATCGCTCAGAGCGATCAAAACTCTGCTAGACTCGTGATAGACCGCACACTTCGGTGTGCGGTCTACACCGAGTCGCCGGAGAAAAAACCCGGTGGGTGCAAAGCTCGGATTCAGAGCCGCGGTCTTTGGTGTTGCGCTGATCGTGCTCTCGCTGGTGGGCTCATCGCAGGCGCCAGCGAATGTCCCAGATCGTGCCATCGGCGCAGCGGCTGCCGCGGAGATCGCGGGGAACGACGCCCACGCCAAGCGGCTGCTCAAGGCCGGCGACTATCTCGGCGCGTGGAAGGCCTTCGTGGCCGATGCCGATCGGGCCGAGCGGCTCGGCGCCCTGAACCTCGAAGCCGACAGTCTCAACAGCGCAGGCGCCATCGCGGTGAAGCGACAGGACCTGCGGCACGCTCTTCCCGAACTTCTTCGCGCTCGCAGTGTCGCCGCTTCAGTTCGGGATTACCGCACTTCCGCCCTGGTGCTGAATAATCTGGCGAGCCTCTACCTCGCGACGGGACGAGTTGGCTCAGCAAGGGACACCGCGCTCGAGGGCCTGGCGCTTCCGCAGCAATATGTCAGGTACCGCCCACAGCTTCAGGTACAGCTGGCGAGGGCACTGGCGCTCGAAGGACGCTTTGGCGATGCTGTCCCGGTTTACCGTCAGGCGATCGACGATCTGCTGGATCGCGGCGACGTGGAAACGACCGCCGCGGTCCTCGCATTGTTTGGAGAGTCCGCAATGGACGCCGGCCGCCTCGACCTCGCCGAAGACGCCTTCGACCAGGGCCTCTGGCTCATCCGCATTCACCACCTTCAGGGACATTTCAGCGTGCTGCGCGGCCTCGCGAAAGTGAGGGCGCGCGAGGGAGACCGGCCTTCCGCGAACAGCCTCTTCGACGCCGCGCTCCGCGAACCGCTCCGCGGACCGGGCTTCTGGATGATCTATGCCGATCGCGGCGAGTTTCGCCTTTCCACCAGCGATCCGAAAGGCGCGCTCGCCGATTTTGAAGAAGCACGCCGGCTCATCACCCTCATGCGCTCCGACGTTGTGCCGGCCGACTCCGATCGCGTCGCGCGGGAGAGCGGCGGGTTCAGCCGCGTACCCCTCGGCCTCGTGGAAGCCGGCAACCGCCTCGCGCTCGAAACCGGAGACCGCCAATACCTCCAGGAAACCTTCGAAGCCGCGGAAGAGGACCGGATGTGGAGCCTGCGCGCGCTGGTCCCGTCCGAAAACGACTGGCGTTCCCGCCTGCCCGGGAACTACTGGGATCTTCTGGCCCAGTACCAGGCGGCCGAGGCGGTCTTCCTCGAACGCCACTCCGGCGCGATGCGCGCGCGGGCCGCATCCCTCGATCTGGAACTGCAGCATCTCGAAGCGGCGGCGCAGCCTGACGAGCCGGCCGCGGGTTCCGCCGGGGAAAGCTCTCCTCTGCGCGAGGCGCAGCACTCGCTCGATTCGGCAACCGTCCTTTTCAGCTTCCTCGTCACCGCGCGCGGCGGCTGGCTCTGGGCCGTCGACCGGACCCATGCCGATGTCTACCCCATACCCGCGGCGCCGGCCCTCAGGGCCGAAATCGATTCGTTTGTTCGAGAGCTGCGCGATGGTTCGGCTGCCGCGGAATCTTCCGGACGGAGGATCTTCGGGGAACTCTTCGGTCCGGTTCCGAAATCATATCTGGCTCACGGGAAGTGGCTTCTCGAGCTGGATGGTCCTCTCTACGATCTGCCGTTCGCCGCCCTCCCGGCCGGGCGGGACGAGAAAGGTCCGGTATACCTCGTCGAACGCGCGGCCTTGCAGGCGATTCCGGGAGTTCTGCTTGGCCGCTCACCAGATCGGAATCAGCAAACCGGCGGCCTGCTGGCGATTGGCGATGCGGTCTACAACGCGGCGGACGAGCGTTTCCCGCACGCCGCGGCCTCCCACATCGATGCGCGCCACACGGCCGCTCTGCCTCGCCTGCCCGCGACCGCCGATGAGGTGCGCGAATGCTCGCGCGCGTGGGGAACGTCGGACGCCCGCATTCTGACCGGCCCGGATGCAAACCTCGCCGCTGTCGAGCAGACAATTCAGACCTGGCAGCCGTCCATCATTCACTTCGCGACGCACGTCGTCTCGGGCCCCGATCAGTACTCGTCCGGCCTGATCGCGCTCAGTCTGAATGCTTCGGGCGCCATGGGGCTGCTGGGTCCGGCGGAGATTCAGGCCCGGCCGGTCACAGCGGCACTCGTGGTTCTGAATGGCTGCCATTCCGATCAGGGACAAGCGCTGCCCGCGTCCGGCCTGATGGGTCTTACGCGCGCCTGGATCGGCTCCGGAGCCGGCGCCGTCCTCGCTACCCGATGGGAGATTCCGGACGATGCCGGCAAAGCCCTCATGGCGGATTTCTACCGCCAGCTCCGTGCCAACTGGCACGCCGGCCCGGCCTGGGCCCTCCAGCAAGCGCAGCTCAGGCTGCTGAAACAGGGCGAGACAGGGCGCACCGCGGCCCTGCTGGGTTCTTATTTTCTTCTGGGGAGAATATGATGTCCACGGCTCCGGTCTCCAGCCGCGCTCTGTCCGCCAGCATGCTTCCGGATTCCTCGCGCCGGCCTGAAAATTCCCTGGTACCATCTCAGTCTATGGCTGAGGAACAGCCCCGGGATTCGCCCCAGGCATCGAAGGACGATCCCGGGAATCCGCACCAGATCACAGACTGGGCGCTGCTCGTGCAGCGTGTCCGCGCCGGTGATCCGGAGGCGATGGAAGAGCTGTATGCAATCTTCGCCAAAGGCATCCGTTATTTCCTGCTGCGCAACCTCGGGCCGGACGATCTCGACGACAAAGTTCACGACTGCTTCGTGATCGTGACCCAGGCCATCCGCAACGGTGACCTGCGCGAGCCGGAACGGCTGATGGGTTACGTGCGTACGGTGGTGAAACGCCAGATC
>DASPQQ010000012.1:0-6215 GCA_035624885.1 Bryobacteraceae bacterium
CCGCCTGCGTCGCCCGCCGCCGGCTGGATCCATATTTCATCGAAGGGGCCATCACGAAAAACCCTGCCATTGCCTACGCAGTTCAACGCCACGCCGCCCGCCAGCGCCAGATTTCCCGATCCCGCAATTCCCACGGCCGACGCCGCGAGCTTCAGCATGATCTCTTCCGTCACCACCTGAATCGATGCCGCAACATCGATATGCAGAAGATCGATCGGCGTTTCCGGCCGCCGGGCGGGAGCGCCGAACAGGCCTGCCATTTTTTCGGTCACCATGGCCGGTTCGCGCATAAACGCGAAATAATCCATGTTGAGCGCAAAGGAACCGTCTTGCCGGATGTCAATCAGCTTTTCGCGGATCCTCGACGCGAATCGCGGTTCTCCATATGGCGCAAGCCCCATCAGTTTGTATTCACCCGAATTCACCTTGAAGCCGCAGTACTGAGTGATCGCACTATAGAGCAATCCGAGTGAATGGGGGTAGCGGATCTCACGCAGTATTTCGATCCGTTCGCCTTCGCCGCGTCCGATCGTCAGAGTGGCATGTTCGCCCACGCCATCCACCGTGAGGATCGCGGCGTCGCGGAATGGAGAGGGATAAAACGCGGAGGCGGCGTGTGACAGGTGATGGTCAACGTACCACACCGGGAGCCGCACACCCAACACACGCTCCAGCATCTCGCCCACTCGCGACTTCTCCCCCAGCGCGGAGCGCATCGACGAGCGGAAGTATTCCGGGCTTCCGAGAGTCACCGCGGCAAAATTGCGCAGCACGCGATCGAGTGTCAGGCACGGATTGTCGTAATAAGCGACCGCATCGAGCTGGTCCGCTTCGATGAATGCTTCCGAAAGGCAGTAATTGATCGCATTTGCGGGAAACCGCCGATCGTGCTTGCGCCGGGTAAAACGTTCCTCCTGCGCCGCAGCAACGATCTCCCCGTTCTTGACAATAGCCGCTGCAGAATCGTGATACAGGCCCGAGATTCCCAGCACATATCCTTCCCTCAAAATCGCAGCTCCCAAACCCTCTATTTCAATCGAGCAGCCGCCGCAGACACTTCGCGAGAGATCCCGCGAGCGCGCGATGGCCCGCTGGAGTCAGATGAACGTCGTTCCGGAACCGGAATGCCCGTCGTTCAGCCAGATCGTACCTCCGGAGATCGTCCAGTGGATCGTGAAGGATGAAGCCGCCTTCCGTAGCCAGTTCCGCAAAACGCGCCCGGTAGGAATCCGGGCTGGCGGTCTCTTCAAGATGGTGATACAAGGGAATCGGAAACAATACGGCCGGCCCTTCGATCAGGTTCTTCCATTCGAGAAGAATCGCCCGCATCAGCAGCCAGGCGGCATTGGTGTTGCTGTCATATTCCGGAGTCGGCTGATAGTGCGTGAGTCTCTGGACGACATCCTGCAGTCCCAGCGATTGGACCATCCGCCGCAGCTCCGGGTAACGTCCACCCGTATCCAGCTTCGATTCCCCCTCCAGTTCGGCCGCGGTCACCACACCGGGAGGCACCGGGTCATGGCGCCGCAGCAGTTGTCCGTTTTGCAGCTCAAAATAGGGCTTGGCGATGAAGTGCTCTCTCTCGCCCGGGTTCACGGAAGGGCGAAAAGCGGATACGTTGCGCCGGATATTTTCCACGAGCACCCCCATCACCACAATCGAGTTTCCTGCCCCCGCGGCAAACTTTCGATACACGAGATACTGCTGATCGGTTCCCGTACCTGAAAGACCGAAGTTGTGGATCTCCACTGCCTCCGCGCCCAGCAGCCGTTCGAGCACGTCGCTGTAGCGATGTCCGTTCGATACCCCATCCCCAGCGGTGAACGAATCTCCGAAAATCAGAATCCGCCGCCGGCCGGGCTCGTTTCCGAATTCCTTGTCGTTGCGGAACCCGATCGAATTCGTCCGCAGCAGGTAACCGCCCGATTCGGTGGGAACCCGCAGCTTCAGGTTGGGAATAAAGCGATGGCCGATGTCGGGATCGTACTGGTACAGCGTGGGCACGGTGATCGACTGTCGCGGTTGGGTCACGGATGCGGCCACTTTGGCGCGGCCAAATCCAGTTTAGCGCCCCCCGATGCAGCGTCTCTCCTATTGCGGCCGCCGGAACAGCCCGCCGTAGACAGCCTTCGCCAGAATATGCCCCTGAATCGCCGCGATCACCTTCGCGCGTGTCTCAAACGCATCGGCTGTCGGCTTCACATCGAGCTTCGTATCGAGCGCATAGAGTTCGAACACATAGTGATGGAACGGCCCATTCGCGGGTGCGCCCGGACCGCGGTACATGTCGCCCGTGGCGCTGATCTGATAAGCGCCATCCGGCATCTGCGATCCCTTCGGCACGCCTTCGGGAAAACCGGTCGAAGTTGCTGGAATGTTCCACACCACCCAGTGCACCTGATCGTCGGTGGTCTTGTTCCGCGCCAGATCCATGTCATGCATGTTGAGCACGAAGCTCTGTGTCGCCGCGGGCGCGTTGGCCCACGTCATCGCGGGCGACGTCCCCTCGCCGACAGGCACGCCCGGAGCCGCCTGGCTGAACTTCACCGGAATCTGCCCGCCGTCGGGAAATCCGGGAATCGAGAGCGTCATCGCCGGAGGCGGCGTTCCACGCTGAGCCGTCAAAGTGAGCGTGAGCGCAAGAAAAAAGATGGTCAGAGCCGTCAATCGCATGGGCTTATCGTAATACGAACGAAGCTCGCCCGGGCGATCCTCGAAATAACCGCGGAAATACCAGAGAATAGACCTGTGCGCCCGCTCGCTCTGCTCCTCCTGCCGCTGCTCCTCCACGCCGCTGCTCCCATCACCGGCCGCGATGCTCCTGGCTTTTCGCGGCTCATGCTCGGCAGATTCGAAGTCACGTCTCTCACCGACGGCACTTTCAACTTCCCCGCCAAAGACCTGCTCACCAACATTCCTGCTGCCGATCTCGACGAAGCGCTATCGAAGGCCTTTCTCTCGAGCCCGTATCAGATGTCGATCAACGCCTTCCTCATCAACACCGGCACCAAGCTCATCCTGATCGACACCGGCCTCGGATCGCTCCCCTCCGAACTCCCCGAGATCCTCGCGCGCTTCGGCAAAGGACATTACGGGCGTCTCCTCGAGAACATCGCCGCCGCCGGTTACCGCCCTGAACAGGTCGACGAAATCCTTCTCACCCATCTCCATCCGGATCATCTCGGCGGTCTCGCCCGCGCCGGCACGCGCGTCTTTCCCAACGCCATCGTCCGCGCCGAAAAGCGCGACGCCGATTACTGGCTGAGCGCCCAGGAAGCCGCGAAGCATCCTGAAGACCCGCGCTTCAACGCCGCCGCTCACGCGCTCGACCCCTACATCAAAGCCAACAAGTTCCAGCCCTTCATGGGGCCGGCTGAACCCATCCCCGGCATCCACGCCGAACCCGCCATCGGCCATACCGCGGGCCACACCATTTATCGGATCGAAAGCGAAGGCCAGAAGCTGATGCTCTGGGGCGACCTGCTCCACGTTCCCGCCGTGCAGTTCGCGCGTCCCGAGACCACCATCCGTTACGACACGGACTCCACCCAGGCCGCCGCCACGCGCGCCGTGCGTTTCGCCGAAGCCGCGCGCGAAGGCTGGCTCGTTGGCGCCGCGCACATTCCGTTTCCCGCCCTCGGCCACATCCGCCGCGAAGGCGAGAGCTACATCTGGGTGCCCGTCAACTACAACCTTATTTCAGCTCCGTGATGATCGCGCTGCCCGTTCCCCGCACCAGAACCTCCGTGTGGGTCCGGTTGCGCGGGCTGAATCGCACTTCGAACGGCTTGTAATCGTTCTCGGTCACCTGGCCATCGGGCGTCGTCGACTTGAGGTCTGTCTCTTCCATATAAATCGGAATCGCGTCTTTATCGTGGAAGTGCATGGGCGAAGGCTCGCCCGGGCGGAACGCATAGCGCCATACAATCACGCGGTCGTCTTCCGTCACCTTCTCCGAGCGGGGCCGCGGGAACGCGTTCGGATATCCGCTGTTGTTCACAAGCGGTGCCACCGCGTGGTCCTTCAGCTCGATAATCACCGCGCGCTCGCCCGGCTTCAGCTTCGTATCGCCGGACTTCGCCACCACGACATCGCCTTTCTTCTGCGAACCGTCATTCGCGCCGGCGAGGTAAACAGTGACGAACTCATGCGCATGATGCGGCACGGGAGCCGCTTCGCTGCTGTTCCACGTCACATCCCACACCGTTACGCGTTCGTTCTCGATGATCGGCTGCGCGGCGCCGCATAACGTGGCGAACGCGAGAAGCACAAGCCCGGCCTTCCATTTCCGCATGGCGTCAATTCTACGCCGGAATCGGGTCTCACGGCACCTGTCGCATGGCCATCAGGCGCGGGGTTTCTCTGACAGGAACGAAGAGCCTGAACGACGCCCGCCAGCCGCAGGCCTCGAAACCCTCCGGCGTTGCATCCGATGCAGTCCGTAAAGCACAGGCGCTCCAAGTCCGATTCCCCAGTGCGCCAGTGAGATCGCCTGCCGCGCGGCATCGCCGCCGGCGTAGTAAAGCAGATAGCCGCTCACTGTCAGCCAGACCATCATCCCGGTGAGTGCCGCGCCGGAGACTCGCCGCCGGGACCGGGGCCACGCCACCTTTACGTGCGTTCCCCAGAGCAGGCCGAGCAGCCAGATGCAGGCAAATGCAAACGCTCCATGAGCCTTCAGAGACCATGGTTCGAGAGGATTCACCTCCGCCCCGAACTCGCCCTGCCTGGCGCCGAAGAAATGCAGCGCGAGCCACCATCCTCCGGATAGCCACACGCCGGCCCCGCATGCGTAGATCGCCGCCCTTACCCTCGCTCCGATCCGCACCGTCATCGCATGCTCCCGATCCGCTTGCCGATCGACCGCCAGCCGTCACCCGGGTCATGCAGGCAGGCTGTGGCTCCGAATCTCCGCAAATGCGGGGCGCTCCGGCTTCCCTGCGCCATCACAACCTTTGTGAGAGCGTCGGCCACCATGCAGCGCTCGGCCACCACGCAGACAAAACGGCCCTCTGGCGCCGCTGCACGCGATACTCCGTCGACATGCGGCCGCAACCGCTGCCGTTCACTGCCGCTGCCCGCGACACTCCCGTCCGCCAGTCCGAGAACCGGGAGAGCGCACTGAAGAACTCCGGGATCGAGAATGATCGGTTCCGCGCGCGCTCCCGACACGCGAATGTCGCCGCCCGCATTCACCACCGCGCGCCGCGCTCCGCGCCGCCGCAGGCATGCTATCGCCCGGTCCACTGCGTACCCTTTCGCGATCCCGCCGAAATCGATCCATACTGGCCGCCGGAATTTCACGCTGCCGCCGGAAAGGATCAGAATGTCGCGCCAGTCGCCGGCGGGACGCGAGACTGCGCCGGCCGGTCTGGGCAGAATTCCCCATTCCACCAGTTCCGCCCCGATTGTGATGTCGAAGCACCCGTCTGTCGCCGCGGAAAACACCAGCGCCTGCCTGAGTACGTCCAGGGTCCACCGGTGCACAGGCACGGGCCGCACGCTCGCCTCCCGGTTGAGAAGGCTGATGTCGCTCTCCCTGGTGTGGAAACTCATCAGCCGGTGAACCTGCGCGATCTCTTCGAATGCCGCGCCGATGGCCTCGTGGGCCTGCTCCGGGCGGAGTCCTTCCACCCGGATCTTCACTGTCGTTCCCAGCCAGGGCTGAGCGCGCTCAGCGGACAGGTTGTTTGAGCACGATCTCATAAGTCGCCAGCAGACGCGTCACCCCGTCGGTGATGTGCTTCGACGAAAGCGTCGCGCCCGAAATATTGGGGATGTCCCTGTTCAACTGCAGCCTCGCGCCCGCCCGTTTGCCGAGGAACTGTCTGCGCCAGCTCTCCTCGCGAATTTCGCCGCCATAAGCTTCGCGGTATTCGAGAATCTCGATCGCCTTCACCGCCCCGGAAGCGTCGAGCCCGACTGCGAAGGGAACGAACTCGTGCTTTCCCACTACCTCATCGGCAATGAACCATCCGCCCGTCGAAACCCGCCAGACCCTGAGTTGCCGGCTGCGCACATTCACGCCCGAAGCATGCTCGATGGCCTTCGCCTGCTCGCTTGTGAGCGTGCGCGTATCGGGCTGGAACGTCGCGCCGGGAAACATGAGCGCCTGAGCCTGCTCGATGGAAAGATAAACCGTAGCCCAGGCTGGACCGCCCTGGGCCACGATCGCTGCGAGAGGCACGAAAACAAGCCGCGATCTCATTTTTCCC
>DASPQQ010000013.1:0-6571 GCA_035624885.1 Bryobacteraceae bacterium
TGCGGGAATCAGGCGCCCATCTCGTCACGCTCGCCGACGCCCGGTATCCCGATCTGCTGCGCGGCATCTTCGATCCTCCGCCGCTGGTGTTCGCGCGCGGCCGTCTCGATCTGCTTTCCTCGGTCGCCATCGGCGTCGTCGGAACCCGTCATCCGACGCCTTACGGAACAGCCGCGGCCGAACGTCTGTCGGGCGATCTCGCTCGTGCCGGCATCACGGTCGTCTCGGGCATGGCGCGAGGCATCGACACGGCGGCCCACAAAGCCGCGCTGGCGGCGGAGGGCAACACGATCGCGGTTCTCGGCTGCGGTGTTGATGTGGTCTACCCGTCGGAAAACCGGAAACTGGCGGCGGAAATCGCGGCCAGGGGCCTGCTGCTCTCCGAGTTCCCGATGGGCGCAACGGCCTTCCCGCAGAACTTCCCCATCCGCAACCGGATTATCAGCGGTCTCAGCGCGGGGATTCTCGTGGTGGAGGGCGCTCAATACTCCGGCTCCGCCATCACGGCCCGCCTCGCGATGGACCAGGGCAGGGAGGTTTTCGCCGTGCCGGGAAACATCACGTCGAAGATGTCCTGGGGGCCGAATCTGCTCATCAAGCAGGGCGCGAAACTGGTGCAGGACTGGAATGACGTGGTCACCGAACTGCCCCAGGCGGCGCAGCGGCGGCTGATCGATGCCGGCCGGCAACGCCTTTTGAATCAGGGTCTTGCCGGTGCGGTTGAATCCGCGGCGGCGGCTCCGGCATCTGAACTGGCTGAACCGCACCAGCAGGCTGCCCGCCGGGTGCTCGAGAAGCTCAGGCCGGATCAGGCCGTGCATCTCGACTCGCTGGTGGAATCGGTGGAGGATTGCTCTCCTTCCGAAGTCATTGCCGCGCTGTTCGAGCTGGAGATCCTCGGTCTGGCTCGTCAGCTCCCCGGCAGGAACTTTGTTAAAGTGTGGTAGCCGACCGCCCGGCTCCCGGCGGACGGAACCTCGTAGTCTATGCTGGGAGCAAAAGTTGGTTATGGCAAAGAGTCTGGTTATAGTCGAGTCGCCGGCAAAGGCGAAGACCATTAACAAATACCTTGGGAAGCAGTACATCGTGATGGCCTCGCTCGGCCACATCAAGGATCTGCCCAAGCGCGACCTCGCGGTCGACGTCGACAATGGCTTCCGTCCCCGGTACGAAGTGATCGAAGGCAAGAAGAAGCTCATGCAGGAGCTGAAGGACGCCGCGAAGAAGGTGGAGTCGATCTACCTCGCGGCCGACCCGGATCGCGAAGGTGAGGCCATCTGCTGGCACCTGCAGGAGGAACTGAAGACCGCCGGCGGAAAGAAAAAGGCCGAAGGCCCGCAGATCATGCGGGTGATGTTCAACGAAATCACAAAGAATTCCATCCAGAAGGCGTTTGAGAAGCCGGTCGCCGTCAACGTCAACCTGGTCGACGCCCAGCAGGCGCGGCGCGTTCTCGACCGGCTGGTGGGGTACAAGATTTCCCCGTTGCTCTGGGACAAGGTGCGGCGGGGTCTCTCGGCCGGACGCGTCCAGACGGTCGCGGTGCGGCTCATCGTGGAGCGCGAGCGGGAAATCCGCGCCTTCGTCAGCGAGGAGTACTGGACGCTCGACGCCAACCTCGCGGCGAAGAAGAAGCCCTTCTTCGACGCCCGGCTGATCCGCATCGGCGACGCGACGCCGGAGATCGGGACTCAGGAGCAGTCGGACGCCATCGTCAAGGCGCTCGAAGGGGCGAAATTCATTGTCCGTTCGGTCGGGACGAAGGAGAAGCGGCGCAACCCCGTCGCGCCCTTCATCACCTCCACGCTGCAGCAGGAGAGCTCACGCAAGCTGCGTTTCAGCGTGAAGCGCACCATGGCGCTCGCCCAGCAGCTCTATGAAGGCGTCGAGATCGGTTCGGAAGGCGCGGTGGGTCTGATCACCTACATGCGCACCGATTCGACGCGCGTTTCCGACGAAGCCATCGCGGAAGTGCGGGAGTTCATCTCCGGCAAGTTCGGGCCGCAGTATGTGCCGGCGGCGCCGAATACGTACAAATCGAAGAAGGAAGCGCAGGACGCGCACGAAGCCATCCGCCCGACCTCCGCCATGCGGACGCCGGATGACGTGGCGCCGTTCCTCGCCGAAGATCAGCTCAAGCTGTACCGCCTGATCTGGATGCGTTTCGTCGCGTCCCAGATGAACCCGGCGCTGCTCGATCAGACCACGATTGACGTGGCCGCGGGCGATTACACCTTCCGCGCCACGGGCTCGGTGGTGAAGTTCGATGGCTTCCTCGCCGTCTACGAGGAAGGCAAGGACCAGAAGGACGAAGAAGACGAAGAGCTGGCGCACAAGCTGCCGGCCGTGAGCGAAGGCGAGGAGATGAAGCTCAACGCGCTCAAACCGGCGCAGCACTTCACCGAACCGCCGCCGCGCTACAACGAAGCGACGCTTGTGAAGAAGCTCGAAGCCGACGGCGTCGGGCGGCCTTCCACCTATGCCTCAATCCTCTCGACCATCCAGGAGCGGGAGTATGTGACCAGGGAAGGCGGTAAGTTCCGGCCGACCGAACTGGGCATGGTGGTGACAGACCTGTTGCTCGAGAGCTTCAACGACATCTTCGACGTGCGCTACACCGCGCGCATGGAAGAGGAACTCGACGAAATCGAAGAAGGCAAGCTCGACTGGCGGGAAGCCATGGGCGAGTTTTATGAGCGCTTTATGAAAGACCTCGGCAACGCCGAGGAAAACATGACCAACATCAAGCGCATGGAGAAGCCCACCGACCAGATTTGCGATAAGTGCGGCAAACCCCTGGTCATTAAGTGGGGGAAACACGGAAGTTTCCTGGCTTGTACAGGCTACCCGGAGTGTACTTACACGCGCGAACTTACTGTCGACCTTCCCGACGTGGATAGCGCGAATCTCGGCGAGCAGGGCGAAGACGAATACTGCGAAAATTGCGGCCGGCCGATGGTTCTGAAGAAGGGCCGTTTCGGTACTTTCTTTGCCTGCAGCGGTTATCCGGACTGCAAAACCACGAAACAGATCGGGGCGGCGCAGCGGAAAGCCGTGGTCCAGCTGGACGAAAAGTGCCCGCAATGCGGCAACAATCTGGTACAAAAGTACGGCCGTTTTGGCGAGTTTACGGCGTGCAGCAACTATCCGGCCTGCAAGTTTATCAAGCAGAAGACCATCGGTGTCAAGTGTCCGGACTGCAGCGAAGGCGAGGTGGTGGAACGCCGTTCCAAACGCGGCAAGACCTTTTTCGGTTGCAGCCGCTACCCGGAGTGCAACTTTGTCGCCTGGTCGAAGCCTGTCCCGGAAAAATGTCCGGAATGCGGCAACTCGTACTTAGTCGAAAAGTATCTGAAGTCGGGGAATTTCCTGCAATGCCCGGCTTCCGGCTGTAAGTACAAACGGGAAATGCCGGTCACCGAAGCCGTGGCGGTCTGAAAGTTAGTACAACAGGAATAGTTCTCCTGGTACTCCGGTACCTGTTCGCGCCCGTTTGAAAATTCTGTTTACTTTTCACTGAGAAATTTCCGAAATCCCTGTACCATTGTCTTGTAAATCGCACTTGCATGGGGAGGAGCATGAGGGCGCAAACGGTGGAGACATACCAGTCTGCGGGAAGAGTTCTCTTTTCGGCAATTTTTCGTCCTGGCGGTAAGAAACTTCTGGCCAAGGGACACATCCTGCGCGAGGAAGATATTCGCGTTCTGCAGAGCGAGGGGCTCGACCAGATCTGGGTAGCGGAGCTCGAAGACGGTGAAATGACCGAAGACGAAGCCGTCTGCGGGGTCGCCGGTGAAGTGGGTTGCGGCAGCTTCGAGGTGCAGCTGGCGCCCGGTGGGCGGGCCAATCTGATTGCCACCGACCGCTGCTGCGTGCTGGTCGACGATGAGCTCCTGCGCCAGGTGAACTGCACTTCGGGGATTGTCATCGCCACGGTGCTGAATTTCAGCCTCGCCATGCCGGGGCAGAGAATCGCGACGGTAAAGAGCGCCCCGTTCGCGGTGACCCGGCAGGATTTCAACGGCGTAACCGCGATTCTGAAAGAACGCGGACCGATCCTTCAGGCCCGCCCCATGCGCACGGGCAACGTGGCTGTCCTTTATTCCGATCCGGTCAACGGCGACCGCGCCCGCACGCTCTTCGAGCCGGTGCTGCGCCAGAAGCTGGAACGGTTCGGCGTGCATTCGCACTCGATGCTCAGCGTTCTCGAGAACGATGAGCACGTCTCTCGCGGCCTGCAGCATCTGCTGCGCACCAGGCCTTCCTGTGTGCTGGTGGCATCCACCACCGCGCCGGCCGGTCCGGATGACGTGGTCGGCGTGGCGATGAACCGGATCGGCTGCGTGATTGAACGCTTCCTCGCGCCGGTGGAGCCCGGCAACCTCCTGCTGATGAGCTACAAGGACGATGTCCCCGTTCTCTCGGCCCCGGGCTGTTTCCGCTCCCTCAAGCCCAACGTGATCGACCTGATGCTGCCGCCCATGCTGGCGCAGTACCGGGTCTCAACCTGGGAACTGGCCTGCCTCGGCCACGGCGGCCTCCTCGGCTGAGAGCCGCGCCCGTGGGAGAATCATGATTCCCCTCGGGTCAGATGTTCCAGAAAAAACCGCACAGCCGCAGCGTCATCGAACGCGACGGGAGCGAACTCAGAATTTCCGTGGCGCCGCCGGGCTCCGTTCTCGATGAGTGGATGGCCGGAGCCGTTTTCCTGGGTATGGTCACCGGCTCTTTCTTCGGCTTCTGGCCGCTGAACCCCGGCCGCCTCGCTCTCGCCTTCCTGTTCAGCGCCGCGGCTTTCTTCATTTTCCGCGGCATTTACGAACAGAATGCCGCCGAACAGATCCTGGCCGTCCAGGAAGGCAAAATCGCCTGCGTCCGCCGGACCCGGCTTTGGACCCGCACCCGATGGCTGAACGTCCGCGATGTTACCGAAGTCTCGGCCGGGAGCGCGATGGGGGTGAGCGGGGTCACGATCGTCGCCAAAGGGCGCAAGCACCTCGTGCTGACGAACATTCTCAGAGCAGACGCCGAGCAATGCGCGCGGGAAATCCGCAACGCTCTCGGGACTTCGTAATCAGAAGACGCCGCGCTGCCTCAGCTCCTGTTCGAGCTGCGCGGCCGAGACAAACTGGACGGCGTCGATTCCATGCGCCCGCGCGCCTTCCACGTAGGCCGGTACGTCATCCGTGAAGAAGCATTCTTCCGGGCGGCAGCCTGCCTCCTCCACCGCGCGGCGGTAAATCCTTGCGGCCGGCTTCATCGCGCGCACTTCGTAGGAAAGCACCAGTGCATGAAAGTGCCGCAGGATGGGGTAGTTCTTCCACAGCATGCCGAAATGCAGCGGGTTCGTGTTCGAAACCAGAACCATCCGGTAACGCGCGGCCAGCCCGGCCACCAGTTCCTCGGAAATGATCGTCTCCCGCAGGAAGATGGAGTTCCAGACTTCGTCGAACGTCTCGCGGGGAACATCGATCCCGCAGAGTTCCGAGACCTGCCGGACGAAATCCCCGGTCTCGATTTCACCCGATTCGAAGCGCTGCATCAGGCCGGTGGGCAGGAGCTTCGCCGGAACTTCGCTGGCCGGAATGCCGCCCAGAGCTTCAATGCGCGTGTAAGCCTGGTTGAAGTCGAAGGGCACGATGACGCGCCCCAGATCGAGAAGGATGGCCCGGATCACCAGGTTACGGTCTCACCGGGCGTGAGTCCCCAGACTTTCGTGTCGGGCGCGAGGCTCTGCAGCGCCGCCGGCGTGCCGGTGAGCGGCGGGAAGGTGCCGAAGTGCATCGGGATCACCGTTTTCGCTTTCAGAAGCGAGCAGGCTTTGGCCGCTTCGCGCGGGCTCATGGTGTACAGATCGCCGATGGGAATGAAGGCCAGATCCGGCTGATAAAGTTCCGCAATAAGAGCCATGTCGGAAAAGACGTTCGTATCGCCCGAGAAATAGATCGCACGGCCATCGGCGAAGCGCAGCACATATCCGGCCGCCTCGCCGCCATAGACGATCGACCCGTCGTCTTCGCTGATGCCGCAGCTGTGCACCGCGTGGGTCATCGTGACCGCCACGCTGCCCACCTGCTGCGTCCCGCCCTTGTTCATGCCGAGGCAGTTTTGAACGCCCTTCTTCGACAGCCACACGCAGGTCTCGTAGATCGCCACGACCTTCGGGCCGAACTTCCTCGCCAGCGGAATCACGTCGTGGATGTGGTCGAAATGGCCGTGCGTCACCAGAATCGTGTCGCAGCGCCGGATTTCAAATCCCTTCGGATACCTCGGATTCCCTTCCGTCCAGGGATCGAGGAGCAGCGTCTCCCCGTCCGGCAGTTCAAACTGAAAAGTTCCGTGACCGAGCCATGTGATCTTCATATGCGTTCAGTGAGCTATTTTAGCCACTACGAGGCCGTCGCCATATTGCGCGAACCCGGGAATTGTCACGGGCAGTTTGCCGTTGATGGCGATTTCGCCGAGGAGCGCTTTGACGGCCGAGATTTCGGACGTCTGAACGGTGCTGTAAGTGGTGAGATAGGCCGCCACGTCGGGGAAACTGCGCAGCAGATAGGGATTGCCCAGCGCG
>DASPQQ010000014.1:0-11973 GCA_035624885.1 Bryobacteraceae bacterium
CTGCAGCATGAGATCGATCATCTGAACGGGACGCTGTATATCGACCGGATGGATTCGCGCACGTTCATGTCCACCGAGACTTATCAGGCGCGGATGATTCCGTGGCGGCAATCGCTGCGGGCTTTCATGCAGCGCGAGGCGCGGCCGGTGGAGAAGTTGAGCCACATGGTGCGGTTGTACGGGTTGACGCGCGAGATTGGCGCGGGGCTCGAATATGACGACGATATCGTGTTTGCCGCGGCGTGGCTGCATGATCTCGGAGTGTTCGAGGGACATCGGCCAACGAATCCCGAGGAGCTGGCGGCGTGGGACAACGTCGCGTATGCGGCGCGGCAGGCGCCGGGGATTCTGGTGCGGTTCGGGTTTCCGGAAGCGAAGATCGAGGCGGTGGTGGAGGCGATCCGGACGCATCAGGCAACGGCGAATCCGTCGGCGATCGAGGGGACGATTCTGCGCGATGCGGATATCCTCGAGCAGCTGGGGGCGGTGGGCGCGATGCGGACGATTTGCAAGATCGGGCGCGATACGCGGTATCGGGAGTTTGGGGATGCGGTTGCGTCCTTGCGGAAGGCGCTGGAGACTTTGCCTCAAATGATCCGGCTGGAGCCGGCTCGGGAGTTGGCAGCACCGAGGATTGAGGCTTTGCGCGGTTTTATTGAGGCTGCGGAGCGGGAACTCGCTTGACGCGGCCGGGCGCGGCGAGCGCCGCGCGTCCTTAGCTCATGCTGGGGCGGTCTGAATGGAACGGGTTCGCGGGCTGGGAGACCGGCACGGCGCGTTCGCGCAGACGGGCGAGAGTTACCTGACTTGCGTAGAGGTCGCGCGTGGCATGCTGCCGGTTGATTCGTTCGAGCGCCAGACATCCCCATAGACCGGCTACCGATAAGGAAATCGCGAGGAGGCCCTGCGGAGTGATGGCAAAGAGTCGCACGGCGTGGAGGAAGCACGCGGTCTGCCAAATTCACTGCGTTGCAGGGAAAGCGGTTAAGTCCAGCCGTGGTGTGCAATTTTTACCACACCGGGCATCCGGCATCGAAATGCGAACATCGTAAGACAGTGAAACATTCGATCTTCGATAACTGGGTTGCGGGTGGAGAACCGCAGCGCATTGCCAGGGCGATGGGGCTCGAACTGGCGGAACTGGCGCGGGATCGCGCGGTGATGGAGTTCGACGTCGGCGAGCCGCATCACAATCCGACGGGCACGCTGCATGGAGGGATTCTCTGTTTCGCGGCCGATACGGCGATGGGGTTTGCGTGGGCGAGCGGCCTCAAGCCCGATGAAACGTTCACGACGATCGAGATGAAGATCAACTTCTTCCGGCCGGTGTGGACGGGGCGGCTGCGCGCGGAGGGGAATGTGATCCGGCGCGGCCGGACGGTGGGCTACGCGGAGTGCGATGTGAAGGACGCCGAGGGGCGGCTGGTCGCGAAATCGTCGTGCACGATGATGACGCTCAAGGGTGAGAAAGCGGCGGATCGCGGCTTTGCGGGAATCACGCAGGAAAAGACTGCGTGACGAGTTTCGGGCGCGGCTGGCCGTCCTTGAACGGCGCGAACTGGATGCTGAGATCGAGATCGGTGACCTTGTCGCCGAGGCGCACGATGAGTTTGCGGTAGCCGTTGTTCGAAGCCTGGCCGGGCGCGGAACGCACGGGCGCGATATCGAAAACGGCGCGGCGCGGCGAGCGGATTTCCGCCGCGAGGTTCCAGCCGTTTTTTTTCAGCAGCGCGGTCTGGCCGTTCAGGGTGATATCGGCGTCGGTCATCATGCCCCAGATCACTTCGATCAGCTGATCGCTGCGCAATGAATCTTCGATGAGAACGGCCTGGCGCTGGGCCATCCCGACGCGGCGGGTCCACTGGCGGACTTTGCCGGGGTGGGCGCGCGAAAGGTCGATGCTGATCCAGGTGAGATCGGGAGAGACTTCCTGGCGGGTGATGCGGGCTTCGGCGCGCGGATCCTGGTTTTCGCCGTCGATCGAAAGCGTGTTGTGGGCTTCGGTGCGGGTGCGGTAGTAAGACCAGCGGCCGCGGCCGAAGTAGCCGGGGAGTTCGTAATCGTCGGGGCCGAGGTCGCATGCCCAGCGGACGCCGCCGGCATCGAGGATGAAACTGCCGAGATCGAGATGCGCGTGCTGGGCTTTGTTGTCGCCGCCTTTGGCTGCGACGTAGAGCGCGGCGGGATCTTCCCAGGAGCTGCGCATGCAGGCGACGTCGACGCCGCGGAAGATCGCGTCGAGCGGCCAGGCAGGCGGCTGCTGCGGCGATTTCGCTTCGCGCGTCATCCAGACGAGATCCCACGCGGCGGGACGGCTGGTGCGCTCGAGCGCCTTCTGCTCGGACCACGCGTAGACGGGATTGGCGAAGCGGCGCGCGTACCAGAACATTTCGGGCGCGAGACCGGCGTCTTCCGCGGCATCGCCGAAGTTGAAGACTTTGCCGAAGGGACCGGTGGTGTGGATGCGGAAGCGGCCGGCACGGTCGATGCCGTGCGAGGAGCTGAGACCGTAATCGTTGCCGAGAGCGGTGAGGAGCGAGCCGAAGAGCAGGCAGGAATGGAGCGAGACGGCGTTCCAGTAATCGAGGCCTTCGGGCCAGGAGCCTTCGGTGCCGTAGGTGGCGATGCCGCGCGGGACGGAATCGAGAACGTAACGGAGGATGGCGCGGCACTTGTCGTTGACGGAGGGGTCGGCGTCGGGCTCGCCGGCGATGGCGAGAGCGCCGATGCCCATGCCCGCATTGCAGATGATGGTGGCGTTGTAGTGGTCTTTGGGCCAGTTGCCTTCGTGCTGATAGATGGGGAGCGAGGGTTCGAGGCCTTTGGTGAGAATGGCGGTGCGGAAAGCGGCGCGGTCTTCCGGGGTGAGCCCGTTGTAGAGCCAGTCGTGGCCGAGAGCGACGGCCCAGGTAAGTTGTGCCGTCTCGGTAAAATGTGCCGGGTTCCAGTCCCGGAAGGCGGCGGTGGCGCGAAGCTCGGCGGCGGCGCGGCGGAGATAAGGATCGCGGCCGGTGAGCCGGTACATCAGGGAGAGAGTGGTGATGCGATCGGCGATGCGCGCGACGGCCGGGAGCAGGCGCGTGCCGGTGAGTTTGTATTCGACGGTGGGAGCGCTGAGCAGGCGCTCGGATTCGCGTTCGAGATCGAGATAGACGCGGCGGCCGAGCGGGTTGTCGCGCGCGGTGTTGCGCAGGCGTTCGAGATCGGAATCGGGGAGAACGAGACGAGGGTGCGCGGGGCGCAACTGGCGCAGGGGATCTTCGTCGTTCTGATTCTGCGCCAGGGCGGCCAGGGCAGCGACGTGCCCGAGCGCCAAATCTTGAAACCAGGCCCGGCGCGTGAGCCCATTGCTTCCCGTCATCTCAGAAAAACTGCCTGGAATTCAGTTTGGCACAAAGAGAGTTTCGCCAACGACTGCGACCGGACGGATGGGCGAGCCCGTTCCGCCGGCGATTTTGAGCGGCAGAGCGATGAAGGTGAAATGGCGGACGCGGTCGCGGGCGAGGGCTTCGAGATCGAGGCATTCGATGATGTGGATCCCCTTCTCGACCAGCAGGTGCACGTGCACTTCCATCCCGGAAGGGACGCATTCGAAGGCGACGGTGTCGGAGCCGGCGGCGAAAATGCCGTGCCGGCTGAGCCATTGGGCTGCGGGCAACCCAGGGCCGGGGCACTGCGCTACGGCGCCGTACCCTCCGGTGACGAAGCGTTTCGCATCGTGCCAGAAGCGGGCCCAGCCGGTGCGGAGGAGCGCGATGCCGCCGGGTTCGGGCTGCACGCCGCAGGCTTCGAGATGTTCGGGAGTGATGACGAAATCGACCGGCAGCGCGTCGACTCCGACGAGTCCGGCGATGTCGAAGAGAACGCCGGGGCGAAGGATGGGCGCGATGGAGTCAACGGAATGTTCTTTCACGCCGTGAGAATAGGATTGCGTGGGGGTGAGGTCTCCGTGCAGTTTGCCGTCGCAACTGAAATGCGCGAGGGCGTCAATGTGGGTGCCGACATGGCCGCCGAACGAGATGGCTTCGGCCGAGGAACTGGCGCCGGTTTCAAGCACCATCTCGCCGTGAAGTTTCGTCAGCGAGAAAGTGAACGGCGGGTGCGTGGGGAAGTGCGGCATGCCCGGGAAAAGCGGCTGGCCGAGATCGTAAATCATATTTCGCGCAGTTCTTTCGGCGTGGGTGTGAGGATTTCGCAGCCGGTGGGAGTGACGAGAACAGTGTCTTCGATGCGGATGCCGCCCCAATCGGGCAGGTAGACGCCGGGCTCGATGGTGATGGCCATGCCGGGCTCGAGTCTGGTTTTGTCGTTGCGGCCGATGCGCGGGGCTTCGTGGATTTCGAGGCCGAGGCCGTGGCCGGTGGAGTGAACGAAGGCGCGGTCGAGGCCGTGACGGCGGAGGGTGGAACGGGCGGCGCGGTCGACCGAAGCGGTGGTGGCGCCGGGCTTGACGGCGGCGATGGCGGCGAGCTGCGCTTCGAGGACGGCGTTATAGGCTTCGCGGTATTTCGCGGGTGCGGGGCCGACGTGCACCATGCGGGTCATGTCGCTTGCGTAGCCTTCGCGGAAGGCGCCCATATCGATGAGCAGGATGCCGGGGCCGATTTTCGCGGGGCCGGGATGGGCGTGCGGGAGCGCGGAGCGTTCGCCGGCGGCGACGATAGTATCGAACGCGGGAGCTTCGGCGCCCAGCCTGCGGTTCTGGTAATCGATTTCGGCGGCGAGGTCGGATTCGCGCATGCCGGGTTTGAAGCGCCGCAGCGCGGCTTCGAGCGCTTTCGAATTGGCGATGACGGAGGCGCGGATGAGTTCGGCTTCGCCTTCATCCTTGATGACGCGCAGGCCTTCGACGAGACCGGTCACGGGCTCGAGCCTCGCGCGCGGCGGCAGGTCTTTCGCGAGCGACTCGAACTGCGCGACGGTGAGATTGTCCTGTTCGAATCCGACTTTTCTCGTGCGGCCGCGCGCGATGGCCCTGAGGGCGAATTTCGCGAGCGGGCCTTTGGCGATCGTGATGCGGCAATGACGCGAAGCGTCATTACCGGAAACCACCTGCTGCTTCGATTGTCCGGTGTAGCGCGGGTCGGTGAAGAACTCGGCGCGGGCGTCGCGGAAAAGCAGTAATGCGCCGTTGCTGCCGGTGAAGCCGGTCAGATAACGGACGTTGTGGAGATTGGTGATGTAGAGGGCGTCGAGCTTCTGCGCCGCGATGAGTTCCGCGGCGCGGGCACGGCGCTCTTCGTGAATCGTTGCCGGCTTTTTTTCCGCCATGGGGCTCAGGGAATCAGCAGCAGTTTGCCGATGGTGCGGCGGGCTTCGAGATCCATGTGGGCCTGCGGTGCGTCGGCGAGCGGATAGGCTTTGTCGATATGCAGGATGAGTTTGCCGGCCGCGATCCAGTTGAGCACGTCTCCGGCGCGCCAGAGCAGTTCGTCGCGCGTGAGGACGTAGTGGGCGAGGGACGGGCGCGTGAGATAGAGCGAACCCTTCGGGTTGAGGATGTTGGGATCGATGGGCGGGACCGGGCCGCTCGACTGGCCGAACAGCGCCATGGTGCCGCGCGGGCGGAGGATGTCGAGACCTTTCATGAAGGTAGTGGCGCCGACCGAATCGTAGACCACATCCACGCCTTTGCCCTGGGTGAATTCGGTGACTTTCCAGGCGAAATCGTCGCGCGTATAGACGATGACTTCATCGGCGCCGGCTTGCTTCGCCACTTCGGCTTTGGCGTCGCTGCCGGCCGTGGCGTAGACGGTTGCGCCCAGCATTTTCGCCATCTGCACGATGAGCCGGCCCGCGCCGCCGGCGGCGGCATGCACGAGGCACTTGTCGCCGGGCTTGAGCGGAAAGGTGGAGTGGGTGAGATAGTGCGCCGTCATGCCCTGCAGCATGGCCGCGGCCGCGGTGTTGAAGTCGACGCCGCCGGGAAGTTTGACCAGAATGTGAGCCGGAACGGCGGCATACTCGGCGTAGGAACCGCGCTGCATGGCCCAGGCGACGCGATCGCCGGGCTTGAGATCCGTGACTTCGCTGCCCACGGCTTCGACGGTTCCCGCGGCTTCGTTGCCGGGAGTGAACGGCGGGTCGGCTTTATACAGGCCGATGCGGAAATAAACGTCGATGAAATTCACGCCGGAGGCGGCGATTTTGACAAGAGCTTCTTTCGGTCCCGGGGAAGGTTTGGGGACTTCCCTCAGTTGCAACTCTTCAGGACCACCGGTCTTCAATACCTGGATGGCTTTCATCGCTATACATGTTACCGGAAGGCTGCTGCAGCAGCGTGCCGGCCTGGCTGAACGCGACTAAAGAATCTGCGTGAGAACTCCGGTTCATGGGTATTCGGCTGCGAGCGTGGTCCGGAAAATCCGGTACAGACAACCTTTTTCGCGCCGTCCCGGCTCTCACGCAGAAGTTTTGTAACGCGAAAAAGGAGTCTCTCTTGTAAATAGATTTCGCTCGCAGCCGCACCGGGCACCCGGGGACAGATGGGATGAGACGGCTGGCCGCCTTGAAACAGCGCTAAGCTGTTGAACCGCACTCGATGAGGTGCAAAGGAGAGCCAGCCATGAAGAAGAATAACAGAGTTTCGGCACAGCAGCCGGAAGAGACCATCGGGGTGGATCTGGGCGACAAGGTGAGTCGCTATGCGATCCTCAGCCGATCCGGTGAAGTGATCGAGGAGGGTCAGTTCCGCAACAGACCCGAATCGATCCGTGAACACTTCGGAGCGATGCCGCGGGCGCGTGTGGCGCTCGAAGCGGGCACGCAGTCGGCATGGATAGCGCGCGAGTTCGAGCAGCGTGGACACGAGGTGATCGTGGCCAACCCGCGCGAGCTGCAGTGGATCACGGCGAGCGACCGCAAGACGGATCGCAACGATGCGGTGAAGCTGGCCCGGCTGGCGCGCGCCGACCGCGAGTTGCTGCGGCCGGTCGAACAGCGCAGCACCGAACAGCAGACGGCGCTGGCGACGATCCGTTCACGCGATGCTCTGGTGCGTGCCCGCGCCCTGCTGGTGAATGTGGCGCGCGGCCTCGCCAAAGGATTCGGGCTGCGGCTGCCAGCAACGATTTCTCTGAGTTTCGGAAGGCGTGCGCTGGCCGTGCTTCCGGCAGCGTTACAGCAGGCGCTCGGCGGGCTGCTCGAGCAGATCGATCAGCTGGGAGCAAAGATCCGCGATTACGACAAAGCCGTGGAAGAGCTGGCGGAGCGTCACAGGGAAGCACAGACGCTGAGGAGCGTGCCGGGGGTGGGAACCCTGACGGCGCTCACGTTCGTGCTGACCCTGGGGAGAAAGGAGCGCTTTGCGCACAGCCGCGATGTCGGCAGTTATCTCGGGCTCCGTCCGCAGAGGAGGCAATCGGGTGAACGCGATCCGCAGCTGGGAATCTCAAAGTGCGGTGACCGCTATCTGCGCAAGCTGCTGGTGCAGTGCGCGCATCACATTCTCGGCCACTGGGGGCGAGATTCGGCGCTGCGGCAATGGGGACTGGCGAAGGCTGCGGGGGGAGCGGCGAAGAAACGCGCCATTATCGCGGTGGCGCGCAAGCTGGCGGTGCTGCTGCACCGCATGTGGGTGACCGGAGAACACTACCGTCCGTTTCCGTCCGCTGCTTGAGGCGCGGAACGGAGTCGTATCGCTGAAGTATTGCCAAAACCCGATGACGCTGGCGACTGCGCTTCAGTCTGTGAGTCGCGAACTCGTGGGACAGATAGCAGCGCCAGACTTCAGCTCTCAACCCAATCTGCATCGGGCCAGCGAAGAAAAAACGGCCCTCGAAAGAATGCGTATGGAAGCCCGGGTTGAAGTGGGAGTCGGACTATCAAAGAAAAACGCGGCCGACCGGTTGACAACACCGGGCCGTCTCATGGAAGCCTGAGCAGCCACGTGAGAATGGGACAGCCACCCCCGTCCCAAGGCGAAATCCGTGAGAGCTTCTCCACTCCGCACTCCGCGTGCTACCCCCGCGATGCCGGGAACGGCGCGCGTCGTTGCGCCGGGGACTCCGTACCACCCATGGGTGGCCGGCGAGCGAGACAAAGATGGAGGAGCGGTTTCAGCGCAAGTCGCTGCGGCCGGCGAGATCGGCAGCCAAAGCAGCGAATTCAGAGCAGGATCGAGGAGCGGGTGTCCCCGGAGAGGAATTTCTATGTGTGGCTGCTCAGGCTGTCCCACTCGGCCCAGGCTGTCCCACTCGGCCCACTCGGCCCCTCACTCGGCCCCGGAGACCTGAAACGCTTGTTGATCGCCTCCAGGCAACTTGAGCGCGTTCGAGCAACAACCTTCCCTTCCATTAATAACTTGTTCGTAAGTAGTGAATCGCCAATAGCATGCTTACCGCGAGCACAGCACCCGCGCCCGTTATGTGAACTGCCCTTGCAACCGCCAGTGCCAGCCCGCCGTTAATCTCCAGCATCCGAATCACAAGCACCGAAACGCCCGCCGCCACCTGAAGCAGCACAGCCGCGATCGTCAGATTCGCGATCCCGCGCATCGTCCCGATGCTTCCGTTGCTCTGGTTCACTGCCATCGACAGTGTCAACAGTACTCCAGCCGCCAGCATTGCAGTTGCGATATGGGGAATGACGCCCGAGGTCTGGTGCCGGTATCCGACTCCGTAAGCAATTCCCGCGAGAACGAGCACGGGCAAAACCCCGATGCCGACCCTCCATTGCACCGCGACCGAGGGTTTTGCGGGCGCCTCCACCGTCGCCCATGCCAACGTCGCAAACAGAACCGGAGAAATGGCTGCGTGGAGTCTCTCCATCCCCGGAATCGCCTCCGCCAATCCCAGCGCGAGAGCAGTCACCACGGCGGGCCGGAGCTTGCGCTGCATCGCAGACCGGACCACGAGGATCAGGATCAGATAGAGTGTTGCGATCCCGGTAATCACGTGCGCCCACTCTACAGGCGACTCGAGCCGCGCCCCGCTTGCCATGAACGTTCCGCTGATTGCGGGCACCAGCGCGAACCGCATGACGAAAGTCGCGTATCGCTTCATTGAATCTACGACCTGTTCGAGCCCTCCGGCAAATCGTCGCGAATCATTCCGTGCAGCACGAACCGCTCGAAGTGCTCCCGGGCCTGCTGCTCCGCTCGGGCGGTTTCATGTCTTTGTTCCCGCTCGTGATTGAGGCTGGCCTCGTCCAGTCTGGATTGAAGATATGCCTTGATCTCTTCGTCTCCCATGATCCCAGCCACGAGAGGCATTTGCCGTGCCAAAACATCGCGGCCACGAAACGCAGTTTACGCGTGAATGAGTTCATCGACTGGGCTATTCTACGCAGCCGGCAGACAAACAACTATGTCGTAACACGCAGCTTTCGCGGGAAACCCCGTCAGCCTGCCTGGGTAAACCCCGTCAGCCTGCCTGTGTACCTTTTCCAGAAAACTCAATCGCCGAACAGCAGTGCCTGCTCCGTCGCGCTTCGGTCAGGGCACTGGGGCTGTTTTCGCGGGCGGCCCGGGACCCAGTGCCGATCGAATCGTTTCGAGAGCTCCTCGACGAAGCGGTCGCTGCCGAAGGGGCGGCCCGCGAACGTGCACCTTCTCAGTCTGGCGGCGGATTCATCCGCTGAAGCGGCCAGATCCTCCGACCAGTTCAGCCCCGCGAATTCTTCGTGCCACCAGTTCATGTCGAGCAGTCCGGTGGCGTCGTTCCCTGTGGCGTGAGCGGCAGCGCTCGACCATGGATATTCCTCGGCTCTTCCCACCATGCCGGCGCGCACCGGATTTCTTTCCACGTAGACCAGTGCGGTTCGCAGGTGGGCTCCATCAAGAGGGCAGGCGAAGTACCTGTTTTGCCAGAGGTGGCCGGTCCTGCCGTTGCGGATGTTGTAGTACTGGGCATAGCGGCCGTGAACCCGGCGGAGAAGGACAGAAAACGAATTTTCCCGCGCGGGGACGGCGAGCAGATGGACGTGGTTGGTCATGACGCAGTAAGCCAGCAGCCGGACCGATGCGTCGGCGAGATGATCCGTCAGGAGCCGGAGGTAAATCCGGTGATCTCCGGGACTGGTGAAGGTGGGACGCCGGTCCACGCCCCGCTGCGTGATGTGGCAGGCGATTCCGGGAGGAACACATCGTTCGCGCCGTGGCATATGCTGAGAGGGTGTCGCGAAGTGAGGAGAATTCTCGGGAAAAGGTACACAGGCAGGCTGACGGGGTTTCCCCCGCTCTTTACGCCCCCGGCTGGAACAGCAACAGTTTTACCTACACGCTGTTGAACTCGGTCGGTTTGGCCTTTAGCTTCGGAAGCGCTCCCCCATCTTCGCCTGGCTGGGGATACCAAGTCCCTGGGCTTACGCAGCCTTTTTAGGTTCCTGCATGCGGCCCTTGATCCTCTCCTTGACCGTGTTAGCCCAGATTTTCTGCGCGGTCCTTCAAGCTGCCTCGTCAGCGCCAACCTACGAGGCGGCCGTTTTCGACACAGACCCAGAGTCGAACGGGTGGCTCATCAGATTCTTCCCGTTGGGTGATGGGAAAGAGCTAGACGTCCGCCTCCCCGGATCTCTGCGGCCAGTAGCTGTTCCAGCTCCGGGAAGAGTGCTGTATGCGAGCCCGTCCCCGCGGGCCGGCAGGCTGGAGCCGCCCGCGCCCGGCATCTTCGCTATCGATCTTGCAACGAAGGGGGTATCACCTGTGCCGGGGTCGGCGTCGTTTGTCTTCCCCACTGATTTGGCGGTTTCGTCTGACCGAAGGAAACTGTTGATATCGGGGGCATCCATGACTGGTGACAGGGCGATTTGCGGTGTATACGAGGCAGTTCCAGACACCGGCGAGGTGAGGAGGCTCCTGTCCGCAGATTCGTGTCGTCCGGAGGACGCATGGAGCGCGCTGAGTTTTTCTCCAGATGGGAAGCGTGCGACTGCAATTCTGCATCGGCAGCTTGAGATCTTGAGTGTTGACTCTGGCGCCACGACTGCGGTCCGAGGTCGTTTTTACGGCGCGGCCTGGTCACCCAATGGGGAGTGGATTGCGGCTAGGGAGGAAAACAACGGTCGTCTCCAAACGGTGCTTCTTGACGCGCGCCGGTTCGAACCGGCCCGAACGCTTCCCGACGCCGAGATGCTATGGTCCAGCGATTCTCGGTACCTGCTGGCATTCCGAGTGCTCGCGGGTTGCTTCGCTGACTTCCACTCTCTTGTGAGGGTCGACGTTCAGAACGGCGCAACGTCGGTCATCGAGAGTTCGAAATGCAAGGCGGCCGGCGGTCAAGCCGCTTGGGTTGATGCAGGGAATCCGTGACGACCCACGTAAGCACGATTTGGTAAACCCCGTCAGCCTGCCTGTGTACCTTTTCCAGCGAACTCAATCGCCACCCGCAGCACGTAAGGACAGCTCAGGGGATGGCGATCAGCAGTCCCCAGCTCAGGCTGACCGATCGCTCATGCTCATGCCCGAATGTGTAGTCGTACGACGGTTCGACAAACCAGCCGAATCGGTGGCGCGCTCCCGGCCAGTACATGAAATCAAGCGCGAACTCTCCGGCGAGCGCGTTCTTCGTGATGCCGGACTGCCTCGTGTGCACCCATTCCGGCCCGAGACCGATCATGAACTCCGTCTTCTTCGACAGTGTCCAGGGCTTCTTGAACAGCAGGTCCGTATCCCATTCGGCGGTGTGGCGGGCGAAGACCGGTGTCGTTCCCACTTCCATCTCGAGCCAGTTCTCGATCGGCGTAAACTCCACCGCGAGATCGCCGCCGGCGCTCGATCCACCCGCGACGTTCCAGCTGTTGGCTCCGCCCACCTCGATGATCGCGGCCGGTTCCTCCTCGGCGGTCTGCGCGAGGCAGCCGCACGCGAACAGAGCCAGCGCCGCAACAAGACGTATCTGCATTTTCAGGATGCAGTGTACCAGCCGCTGCCCGGCGCCGAACCCTGGCGAATTGCCGTTGAGCATGTCCGGATTTCCGTTGAAAGTAAGCCAACTCCGGGCAGATTGATTATGCCTTAAGCCGCACGGGCTGCGG
>DASPQQ010000015.1:0-12050 GCA_035624885.1 Bryobacteraceae bacterium
AAGAAGGCCCTGCGCGAAGAAGCCAACCACCGCATGACCATCACTTCCTTCGTCACGCAGCTCCCTCTCGAATCGAATCGCGTCGATCTCGATCCTGACGTGAAAGACGCCTGGGGCCTTCCCGCCATGCGCATCACCTTCACCGGCCATGAGAACGACAAAAAGGTGATGGAGTTCTTCCGCCAGAAATCGATCGAAGTGCTCGAAGCCGCCGGCGCGAAGAAAGTCTGGGCGCCGCCGGCCGGCGAATCGCAGCACGCGGGCGCGCACAATCGCGGCACCTGCCGCATGGGCAACGATCCGAAGACCTCAGTTGTCGACAAGTGGCACAAGGCTCACGACGTGCCCAATCTCTTCGTCGTCGACGGCAGCAACCTGGTCACCGGCGGACGCAATCACCCGACCCTGACCATTGAAGCTCTGGCCTTCCGCGCCGCGGACAACATTGTCCGCAGTGCGAAGAACGGCACGCTCCGCACCAGCCTCTCAGGCAAGCGCAGCGTCACCGGAATTTAAATCGCATGACGTGGACGCGACTTCAGTCGCGTTTGCCTTACGAAATCACCCGCAGCGGGTTATCCCTGAGCCCCTGCTCCAGAATCGCCGAAGCGCCCTTCGGCCCGTGCGCGCTCACGCATACCTTCGAAAGGTCGCACTCATCGCAGCGCTCTGAGGGAGGATGGCCGGGATTGAGCCGCGGCTCCGCGCCCAGCCAGTAGAGTCCGTTGGCCATCACGCAGAATCCGGTCGCCGCGAACCAGACCATCGCCCCGCCCACGAACAGAGTGAACAGTGTCCACCACGGCGTCCAGGTGAGCGTCAGAATCGACGCCACCGAAATATTGATCCCGACAAACAGATAAATGCGCCGCTCGAGATACCAGCGGTCCGTCTGCATGAAATAGAGATTCCATTTCGTCTTCACCGGCGCGCCCAGCATCGGAGTAAAGCCGAGCAGCCGCAGCGTATTCCCCACCGGGCAGAATCCGGTGAAGGCCACATTGATGGAAACCAGTCCCGTGGCGATGACGCCCAGAATGCACAGCGGATTCACCAGCAGCGCCAGCGCCGTGCTCACCAGCAGAACAATCCCCGCGATCAACCACACTGTCCTCTCGATATACCAGCGATTCGTTGGCACGATATAAACGCCCGACCGGAGTTTCATGGACCGGAGCATAGCATCGAATCCGGGTGACACACAAGTCGAAGCGCAGTCGACAGTCGAAGCGCAGTGAACAGTCGAAGCGCGCGTGAACGCCTTATCGCCGCAACTCCGCGCATTCCCGGAAAACCGGGCCCCGGCAGCGAAACGGCCGGACAGTACCGGGACCAGGGAAAAATCTCAGTCTCGAATTTTGCATCAAAATTGCCGATAGAAAGTTGTGTGAGCAAGCCAACTGCTCACACGTCCGGCGGCATGGTCCCCGGATCACCGTGGTTTGGGTGGGTCGGCTCGCATGTAGCCACCTGCCCTTTGCCGTTTTTGTTACCCTCGCGGCATGCTGCAGAACCGCTCCATGCCGCGGGCCATTGTCATCCCCGAACTGACTTACCCCAACATCGGCGAAGCAATCGACTGGCTTTCGAGGGCCTTCGGATTCACCGTCCGCATCCGCATGGGCGATCACCGCGCCCAGTTGAATGTCGGAGACGGCGGCGCCATCGTCCTTACCCAGCCCGGTTACGGCGCCTCATCGCACTCTTCCGTCATGATCCGCGTCGCAGACGTTGACGCCCACTGCGCCTGCGCGCGCCGCCACGGCGCCAGAATCGTGCGCGAGCCCCAGGATTATCCCTACGGCGAACGCCAACACAACGCCGAAGATTTCGGCGGCCATCACTGGTGCTTTTCCCAATCCATCGCCGGCGTCGATCCCACTGTATGGGGCGGTACACCCGGAGCGCTCTGACTTTTTCCTCCCCTTGTAATATGTGTTTGCGCCATCGTGAAAATCGCCATTCTGCACCCTTCCTATGAAGGTTCCACTGCCTCCTTCAGCCACCTCGACCCCACCTGTGACCCTTCGGTCTACCTCCCCGAAGCCGGCTGCGCCCATTTCCACATCCGCAAAGCCACTGCGGTCCGCCAGGTAACCGAACTCGCGCGCCAGAACTTCGACGTCATCATCAACCTCTGCGACGGCGCCTGGGACCAGGACACCGCGGGCATCGAAGTCGTCCACGCGCTCGAACGCCTCAATCTTCCCTTCACCGGCGCCGGCTCTCTCTTCTACGACCCCACGCGGGAAGCCATGAAAATGGCCGCGCACTCGGCGGGCGTCGGGTTTCCGGCCTACGTCATGGTCCGCGATGCCGCCGATCTCGATCGTGCGCTCGCCCATCTCCGCTTCCCTCTGCTCGTCAAACACCCGCAGGGCTACGCGAGCGAAGGCCTCCTCCGTTCCTCCCGCGTCACCACCCCCGAAGAACTCCGCAACGAAACCGCCCGCACCGTCGCCGCCCGGGGCGCGGCGCTCGTCGAAGAATTCATCGAAGGCCGCGAGTTCACCGTGCTCGTCGCCGAAGCCCGCCACTCCGAAGAAGAAGCCTGGGCGCTTGAACCCGTCGAGTTTCTCTTTCCTCCCGGCGAAACCTTCAAGCATTTCGACCTCAAATGGAAAGACCACGAATCGATGGAGACCCGCGCCGTCTCCGACCCCACGCTCGCCGCGCGCCTCCGTGAGATCTCCGCCCTCACCTTCGCCGCGCTCGGCGGCACGGGCTACGGCCGCTGCGATATCCGGATGGACGCCGCGGGCCATCTCTATCTGCTCGAAATCAATCCCAACTGCGGCGTCTTTTATCCCGCGGGCCAGTTCGGCAGCGCCGATTTCATCCTCGCCCGCGATCCGGCCGGCCATCGCGGCTTCCTCCTGCATCTGATGGCCTGCGCCACGCGCCGCCGCGACCGCGCGCGCAAACCCTGGGAAATCCGCTTCCATTCCGGCAAAGGCTTCGGCCTCTTCGCCCGCGCCCCCATCCGCGCCGGAGAACTTGTCGAGCCATACGAGGAATCGCCGTATGTCCTCGTCTCCCGCCGCCACGCCGAACACCACTGGACCGGCCTGAAGCGCCACTGGTTCGATCGCTACGCCTGGCCCGTCACTAGCGCCATCCACGCCACCTGGAGCGCCGACCCTTCGCTCTGGCGCCCCATCAACCACGCCTGCGATCCCAACACCTGGCTCGAAGGACTCAATGTCGTCGCGCGCCGCGACATCTCCGCCGGCGAGGAGCTCACCATCGACTACGCCACCTTCTGCGGACCCTCCATGGCCCCGTTCGCCTGCGCATGCGGCGCGCCCGCCTGCCGCGGAACCATCCGCGGTTCGGACTGCCACTCACCCGAACTGCGCGAACGCTATCGCGGCCATCTCTCCGATTTCGTCCGCGCCCTCGCGCCCGAACGTGAATATGAACTCGAAGCCGGCCCGCGCGGCGTCTCTCTGGTGGCGCGCCGCGCCTGGCGCAAAGGCGAGCGCATCGCCGGTCTCGCCTGGACCGATCCCACCCCGCGCCCCTCGCGTTTCACCCTCCAGCTCAGCGCCTTCGAACACGCCGCCCCAGTGCCGCACGCATTCCGCTACGTCAATCACTCCTGCGCGCCCAATGTCTTTTTCGATGTCGATGAAAACGAGATCCGGGCTCTCGGGGATATCGAGCCCGGCGATGCGCTCACCTGCTTCTACCCGTCCACCGAATGGGAGATGGCCGAGCCCTTCGCCTGTCACTGCGGCGCGCCGGCCTGCCTCGGCGTCATCACCGGCGCACGCGAGATCCCGCGAGCCCTCCTCGAAAGCTACAACCTTTCGAACTCGATCCGTTCGCTCGCCGAAACTACAGACTCAGCACCGGACAAGGCGCGTCGCGCACGATCTCAAACGCGTTGGAGCGGAAGATACTGAAGGGCTCGTGCAGCGCGCCCCGGCCGATCACAATCAGATCGCTCCGCTTCCGGATCGCCACGCTGCGCAGCAGCTTCGAAACGTTTCCGGTATCCACCACCACATCCACTTCCGTTCCCGCCTGATCCGGCTTCACCGCGACCATCGCTTCGCGCGCGGCTTCCACCGTCACTTCTCTCAGCCGCGCCTCGGAATGAATCGGCGTGATCTCGCCCTCGGGGGCCGCATGCACCACCTCCACCGTGGCGCCCGCGTCCGCCGCCAGTTGCAGCGCCGCCTCGAGCACATGCTTGCTCTCCTGCTTCAGATCGAGCGCCGCCAGAATATGGCGCGGCTGCGGATGCGCCCGGTGCGAGGGCTCCGGCGCATGCGCGTCCGTCCACACCGGCACACTCGTGTCATGCAGAACCTTCGCCGTCACCGACCCGAGCAGCGCCCTCCGGAACGGCCCGTATCCATGCGTCGGCATCGCGATCAGATCGATGTTGTTCTTCTGCGCGTAATCCGTGATCGCCGAAACGGCAAACCCCGTCTCGCACACTGTCGTCACGTTCACCTTCGGCAACTGATCGCTGGCAAACTCCACCAGCTTCTGCTTCATCTCCGTCTCCACCGAAGTGAAGTCGTAGTTCATCGGATACACCGTATTCATCCCGCCGTAGAGCGGCGGCGGTGGCTCGAAGGCGTGCAGCAGGACGACGCGCGACTTGTACCGCTGCGCAATCGAGAGCACAAAGGGAGCAGCCGCGCGCGACCGCTCGGAGAAGTCCACCGGAAACAGGATGCTGTCGAATTTGAACATGTCGTTCTCGATTCCTCTATTCTGCACCGGATTGTGCACTTGCTCTGCCACGAAAAACCGTCCCTGGGCGCGCCCCCGGCGCGATTTCTGCGGCATATCGCGCAGCGTGAGCCCGGTCACCCACCATACTGCCGCTGATGAGGGTATATTGTACCTGGCCACCAGGTTGCTCATCCCGAAGATGACACAACCATGAAACTCCTCGTCGCGCTCGACCCTTCACCCGCCGGCTGGGCCACCATCGAACAGACCGCCGCGCGCCCCTGGCCATCCGACACTTCCTTTGAAATTCTCAGCGTCGTCGAAGCCACTCACCTCTGGACCACCTCGGAAGTCGCGCAGGAAGCGGCCGGCCGCGCTCAGGATGGAGTCCGCCGCGCCGTCGCGCGTCTCGGCCCCAATGCCACCGGCTCCGTCGTCATCGGCGATCCACGCCACCAGATTCTCGACCGCGCCCGCGTCACGGGCGCCGATTTCATCGTCGTCGGCTCCCACAGCCTCTCGCCGCTCACGCGCTTTCTCGTCGGCAACGTCGCCGCCACGGTTCTGCGGCACGCCCACTGCTCGGTCGCCGTCATGCGCGAACGCACTCACCCGGAAAACGCGTTCAAAATCCTCGTCGCCGTCGATGGTTCCGATTTCTCCGACAGAGCTGTTCGTTCCGTCGCCGGGCGCCCCTGGCCGGCCGGAACCGAACTTCGCGTCATCAGCGCCGTGCAGCTGACCCTGCCGGCCGCTCACGCGTTTTTCGAAATCCCGTTCATTGAAAGCGAAGTCGTCGAAAACGCCCGCGCCGAAGCCATGAAGCGCGCGCTCGACGCCGTCGAAGACGCGAAGAGAATGCTCGCGCCCACCGCACTGCCCGTCTCGGACATGGTCTCGGTGCTCTTTGAAAACCCGCGCGACATAATCCTCACAGAAGCCGCCGCGTGGGGCGCGGACCTGATCGTTCTCGGCTCCCACGGCCGCCACGGAGCCGATCTGCTTCTGCTCGGCAGCGTCTCCGAAGGCGTCGCCACGCACGCGCGATGTTCCGTTGAAGTGATCCGTTGACGGCTCCAAAAAAAATCTCACACAGAGATCACAGAACCCGCAGAATGTTGTCTTCCTCTGTGCCCTCTGTGATCTCCGTGTGAGATCTGTCTTTGCCTTTTCGCGCGGCCTCTATGGCAACGCGAAAACGTACAGTTCCTGCCCGTTCTGCGGGAACTTGATATCCGGCGCCAGCGCCGTCGGAGCCTGCCGCGGACTCCCGCCGCCGAGGCCCGCCATCACCGCAATGTACTGCTTCCCATCGACCTCATACGTGATCGGGAAGCCCTGCACCGAAGTGCCGAGCCGCGTCTCCCACAGCACCTTCCCCGTCTTCACATCGAGGAAGTGCACCGTGCGGTTCACATCGCCCACCATCACCCATCCGCCCGCAGTTGACAAAGCCGCCGTCAGGAACGACCCGTGCTGCTGGTAGTTCCACAGCTCGTTCAGCGTCTTCACGTCGTAAGCCGCCAGCTTGCCCATATTCCCGTTCGAGCCGGGCATCGGCACAAATTTGCGGTCCCCGCCGTTGCCGCCGCCGTTGCCGCTGAAATCCACCTCGCGCGCCGTGAAGTCCATGCAGCTCTGGCTCAGCGGCACCACCAGCACCTGCGTCGGCTCGTGGTAGCTGGCGGCCTGCCAGTTGTGCCCGCCCTCCGTGCTCGGGCAGATATTCACGGGCTTGTTGAGCTGCATCTCGAGCAGCTCCGTCCGATACTTCGGCACGCCATTTTCATCGATCGAAGTCCACACATTCTGGTGCAGCATTTCCTTGTGCGCCAGATACTTCCCGGTCACGCGATCGAGCTTCCACAGCACGCCCGTCTTGCCCGAGCTCAGCGAGATCTTCTGGTTCCCGATATCCACCAGCACGCGCTCGAACACTTCATCGAGATCGAACGATTCGCCCGGCGCATGCTGGAAATACCACTTCAGCTGTCCGTTATCCGGATTCAGCGCCACCGTCGAATTCGCGTAGAGCGTCTTGTCATAGGGTGTCGTATGCCGGCTCAGGAAGTTCCACGGCTTCGACTGCGCCACGCCCCAGTACGTCAGGTTCAGCTCCGGATCGTAACTGCCCGCGAGCCACGTCTCCGCGCCCGCGCGATTGTTCATGGGCAGCGATCCCCACGTCTCGCTTCCCGGCTGCCCTTCGCGCGGAACCGTATAGAACCGCCACGCCTGCTTGCCGGTGTGGATGTCGTAGGCCGAGATGAAGCAGCCTTCGCCATCGAACCGCGCGCAGTTGGAAAGACCCATGATCACTTTGTCTTTGATCACGATCGCGCCGCCCGTCGTGGCGCGCGGTTTGTCGAGAGCCGGCGTGTCCCACAGAATCTTTCCGTTGCGTGCATCGAGCGCCACCATATGGGCATCGCTGGTCGGCAGGAAGATCTTGTCCTCCGCGATCCCGATGGAGCGGATGCCGCCGTAACCCGGCGACTGATCCGGCCCCACGCGCGTCTCCCAGATCAGTTCGCCCGTCTTCGCATCGAGCGCCTGCACGATATTGCTCGGGCTGGCGATGTAGAGGATGCCGTTGTGCACGAGCGGCGTCGTCTGGTTCGCGCCCGAATTGTTCAGCGCCCAGCTCCACTTGAGCTGCAGGTTCTTCACGTTGCCCGTATTGATCTGGCTGAGCGGGCTGTAGCTGTGGCGCAGATAATCGCGGCCCATGATCAGCCAGTCCGAAGCCGGCGGATTGCGCAGCATCTCGGGCGTCACCGGAACATAATTCTTCACTTCGCCCGCGACACTCACGCCGCGCGCCGTCGAACTGCCCGCGCCCAGCACCGGCTGCGCCGCGCCACGGCCCGGCCCCGCGCCGGCGCCGCGTCCGCCGCGACCGCCCGCCGCCTGCTGTCCCGTGGCCACCGAACCGATCTGCATCGCCGCGCCCGTCGTCAGCGCCGTGGCTCCCGCCTGCGCGCCATTGCGCTGCAGGATATAGGCCGTCACATTGAGCCCCGCGGCTTCGCTCAGCGATCCCGGCGCGGTCGGCGGCATGGTCTGAATGATCTCGCCGAACAGCTCGCTCACCATGCGCCCGCGCCACTTCAGAAGGAAAGTCGCGTTGGCGAGCGAAGGCGCATCGCCCGAGCCTTCAAAATTTGCGCCATGGCATCCCGCGCAGTTCTGGTCATAGACTCCGCGCCCGGCCTGCGCCTGACCGGCGGTGAAGATGGCCTGCGCCGGAGGCTGCTGGGCTTTCGCTCCAAAATTCGCCACGAACACGGCAATCAACGCGGCGCCCGCAGCCGCGGAAAGAAACAGACGAGAATTCAGTTGCATGCGATAAGACCTTTGCAGGTCATATCATATTGCATCCCCTGCCATCCCCGCGTGAGCACAGACGTAACGGATCCACCGTCAGGAAGTTCCGTTAGCCCTCCTGGAAAAAGAGCTATCGTGGATTCATGGCTGAAGGGAACGTCGATCCGAACGCGGGAAAAAAGAAAAAACGGGGAGAGAAGGATCCGCCGCCCAGAGACCTCCGCGTCGAATGGGAAAACGAAAACATCGAGATTGAAGGCCGCAAGCCCACCCTCGAAGAGATCGAAGAAGATTCCGGAGACTACTGAAGCCGCTGCGCGGTGCTACACTCGCGCGAGAGGAGAGTTTCAATGGACGAACAGCAGCGAAGACACCGATGGGCAGCGCTGGGGATCATCGGACTCGCAAGCGGCCTGATCATGTTGCTGATTTTCCGCTCCATCCCCATCGCTTCAACGACCGCGGCGGCAACGGTTATTGGCATCATCGTCCTGAAGCATCTCGCCCTGGCGATTGCCGTCGGCTCGCCCCTCGCCGCCTTCTTCAAGTCGATCAGACCGGCACTGCGCGCTCATTGCCCTCTGGCGAACAGGGACGGCCGATAGAGTCCGGCCGGCCCCCGCTCTCCATCAATCTCCTCGCGTATTCCGCCGCCGCCGGATCTCCTTCCCGCGGCGCCCACGGCGCGAACTCCTTGTCCGTCGCCGGTTCCCACGGACCCGGCTTCACTTCATAACAGACCGCCCGCGCCGTCCGCGGCAGAATCGTGTGCCACGTACCGGCCGGCAAATCGATACCCCACAGCCCGTCGCGCCCGAGCAGGTACCGCGCCGTGACCGCGCCCCGGTCGTCGAACACAAAGACATCCGCTTCCCCTTCGAGCACCAGAAACGATTCCGCTTTGGGAGGCTCCAGATGCCGGTGCGGCTGTATGTAAGTTCCCGCCAGCAGCACATTCAGCATCCGCTGCGGATTATCCGCCGCGCCCGCATGAAAGTTGTGATTCATGCGCAATCGCGCAGAACCTGCCGCCTTTTCCGTGACCGCGTCGAACAGCGCATCCGAAATCACCTGTATTGCCGCCATAGACCAATTATCGCGACAAAAACGGTTACAACCGTTTGACTCCGGCTCCCGAGGCTTATAAAATTAACGGGCTTTCAGTTTTCACGAAGGGGAAATATTTATGTTCCGGTTAGCTCCAGCGACCCTGCTCGTCGCGGCTTTATCTTTGGTTCCGCTTTTTGCCCAGGCCCCGGTAGGCACCATCTCCGGTACCGTCACCGACGCCGCCGGCGCAGTGGTTCCCAACGCCACCGTCACCATCACCAACAAAGCCACGTCCACGGCGCGAAATCTCACTTCCAACAACGAAGGCCTTTACAACGCGCCTGCTCTCCCTCCGGGCGATTACGAAGTCCGCGTCGAAATGCAGGGCTTCCGTACCGTGGTTCGTGAGGCCAACGTCGTCGCGGGCGGCACCACCACGGTCGATGCCGCGCTCAGCGTCGGCGCCAGCCGCGAAGTGGTTACGGTCGAAGCAGCCAGCGCCAGCGTCAACTATGAGAGCCAGTCCGTAGCCGGCGTCATCCCGCGCGAAAGCATCCAGGACATTCCCCTCAACGGCCGCAGCTCGCTCCAGCTCGCCAGCCTCGAACCCGGCGTCACGGTCAATCCCGGCGCGACTTCGCAGTTCAATGCGATGTTCAATGTGAGCATCCTCGGCGCGAACGGCGGAGCAACGTCGCAGGGCGGCGTCGGCCCCGCCTACACCATGGACGGAGGCACGATCAACGACGAAGTCGAAGGCGGCACCTCCATGAACTTCTCCCAGGAAGTCGTGCAGGAATTCCAGCTCTCGGCCGTAAACTTCGATCCTTCCACCGGCATCGCGGCCGCCGGTGGCGTCAACATCGTCACCCGCTCCGGCTCCAACGACTGGCACGCCAGCGCCTACTTCTTTTATCGCGACCACAACATGGCCGCCTACCCCGGCCTGAAGCGCAGCACCTTCAACCCCAACCCGTTCTTCGCGCGCCGCAATCCCGGCGTGTGGGTCGGCGGCCCGATCATCAAGGACAAGCTTTTCACCTTCACCAGCTACGAGTACATGAACCAGACCTCGGTCATCACCGAGACGAACGATCTGGCTTCGCTGCAGCCCCTGAATTCCATCTGGCCCAGCCCGCTGCACTACAACTGGCTCACCCAGCGCTTCGACTACCACATCAACGACAAAAACAATCTCTTCCTCCGCTACTCGCACGACAGCAACGCCGATTTCGGTCCTTATGCCGGCACCGGCGCTCCCTCGGCCTGGATCCACAACCAGAACTGGAGCGACCAGACCATCCTCGGCGTCACAACGATCTTCAGCTCCGCGCTCGTCAATGACGTTCGCGCCCAGTATCACTACTGGGAAAATAAAGGACCCAACGCGACCGCCGCCGATTGCACCCTGCCCTGTATCGGCGCGGGCCTTCCCGGCATCACCACCATGGTCGGCTCCGCCACGTTTACTTATGGCGCCGGCAACGAAGTCAATGGACCGCAGTTCCACGCCTCCCGCTCCTGGGAAATCAACGATACGCTGAGCTGGCAGAAAGGCTCGCATCGCATCCGCTTCGGTATGGACCTCGAACAGATGCGTACGGCCTACAAGCCCTGGGACGTCTGCGATCCCGCCTGCATCGGCCTCTACTCGGCCGAGCAGACCCAGGCGCTCAGCGCCGCCTTCCCGGCTGGTTCGTTCGCGAGTCTCCCGTCAAAAATCGTTACCACTGCCGATCTCGAAAACCTTCCCATCTATGCGACCTCAGCCGCTCTTTACAGCGGCGTCGCGCTCGGCAACGGCTCGTGGCCCGGCACCTATGACCACGGCCAGGGCGGCGTCAACACCCGCTCGCACCCATGGGTCTCCGACGCGTGGAAAGTGAAATCGAACCTGACCATCAACCTCGGTCTCTCTTACGTCTACGAGTCCGGCATCTTCTCCCCGTTCCTCACGCGGCCCCAGTATCTGGCTCCCATCCTCGAAGGTCAGACTGGCGGCGAGCCGACCGGCCTCGGCGCTACTCCGTCGAACAAGCTTGATTTCGCCCCGCAGACCGGCTTCGCCTGGGCGCTCGGCAAGGACAAGCGAACCGTCATCCGCGGCGGCGCCAGCATGTTCTGGGACACCAATCCCATCTGGCAGCAGTTCCGCGAAGACGCCTCCATCGGACCGGCCGGCGATGGCCGCATTACCCTCGCAGCCAGCGCATTCACCAACATCTTCCCGGGCATCTACTACCAGAGCTCTTCCGGCGTAAAGGCCCTTCCCGTTGGCGCGGCCCTCCCGCTCACTTCGATCAGCAATCTCACGCTGGGCGATTTCCTCCAGATCATCAACCAGCAGGTGCCCACGCTCTCCGCGCAGATCTTTGCCAATCCCGTTACCAGCGGTCCTTACACCACCAGCGGGATTCAGGTCTCCAAGCAGGGCGTCGAAATCTATCCGGCGCACTTCCCGTTCATCCGCAGCTACCAGACTTCCATCGGCGTCCAGCGCGATCTCGGCAAAGGGTTCGTCATCACCGCCGATTGGGCCCGCCGCCAGGGCGAGAACCTCAACCTCGGCGAACAGGATCTCAACCGCTTTGCCCGCACCGCGGACGGCCTGAATCCGATTATTCCCAAATGCGCCACGACTCCGGACTTCGTCACTACCGATGAATGCTCCACCGGCGGTATCACTTTCTGGGTACCCGAAGGCCGCTCGGTTTACGAAGGCCTTCTCATGAAGTTGCAGAAGCGCTTTACGAAAGTCTATGGCGTTTCCTATCAGTTCCAGACATCCTACGCGCTGCAGCGCCTGATGTATGAGAACGCCGCGGTCGATCTCGATAACTACTTCGCCAGCTACGGCCCCACCATCCCGCGCCAGAATTTCAACCTTGCCGGCGTGGCCAATCTCCCCTGGGGCTTCACGCTCAGCCTCAACTCGTCGATCATCACCGCGACGCCCGTTACGCCCATCATCACCGGCATCG
>DASPQQ010000016.1:0-10492 GCA_035624885.1 Bryobacteraceae bacterium
CGCGGACATCCCGGGCACTGCCGCTAACGCGAATGGCGTCGCGACGGATGCGAGCCATTGGCGGCGTGTGGATTTTGCTTGCAGATGCGTCGCTCGAAAGGGCGTCACGGCTTTCAGTTTACCGAGATGAGTTCGGCCTGGATCTTGCTAACGAATCCCGAAAGGAAAAACGATTCATGACCCCTGGAGTCAAACGCCCCCTCGTTGTCCTGCTGGCAAGCCACTGGGTCAGCATGCTCGGAGTCGCGCTCGCCACCACGGCCGGATTGTCGTGGCTGTTTGTCCTCCCGCAGCAACTCGGCGGACGCGCCAGCAACCCTTACGTCGGAATTCTGGCCTTTCTGGCGATCCCGGCCGTCCTCTTCCTTGGCCTCATCCTCATCCCGATCGGCATCGCGCTCGCGCGGCACCAGGTCGTCGGCACCCTGTCGGCGGTTCCCGATCGCAGGGCCGCCTGGCGCAGGATCGGCCTCTTCGTCGGGCTGATCACCTTTGCCAACATCCTGATCGGCAGCCAGGCGACCTACCGGGCCGTCTCGTATATGGAGACCGACCAGTTCTGCGGCCAGAGCTGCCATGTCATGAAGCCGGAGTTCACGGCGTGGGGGCATGCGCCGCACTCGCACGTGCAGTGCGTCGAGTGCCACATTGCGCCTGGCGCCGAAGGCTGGTTCACGTCGAAGATGAACGGGTCGAAACAGCTCATCGCCGTTGTCACGGACAGCTACCCGAAACCGCTCGAGGGCGCCATCGAATCGAACAAGCTGGTCAGCGCGACTCTTACCTGCGAGAAGTGCCACAACCGCGACCGCGAAATCGGCGACGTCATGAGGGTGAAAACTTCGTTCAAGGACGATGAGAAGAACAGCAGGATTCAGACAGTTCTGATGATGCAGGTGGGGGGAAAAGCCAAAGGAATCCACGGTGCGCACATGGGCCCGGGTGTCGAAATCCGTTACGCCGCCGCGGACGCGAAACGCGACAAGATTCCCTGGGTGGAATACAAAGGCGCCGACGGCAGCACCCGGACCTATGTCGATACGAGCGCCAAAGTCTCCAATATGGATGCGCTGCCTCGCCACACGATGGAGTGCACCGATTGCCACAATCGCCCGGCGCATTCTTTCGAGCTCGCCGCCGACGCGGTGGATGAGGCGCTGGCCTCCGGGGCCCTCCCGGTTTCGATGCCTTTCCTCAAGAAAAATGCCGTCGACATTCTGACCAGAAGCCAGTCCGACGCGGAGATTCCCACGCGCCTCGCGCAGGCCTACGGCGGCAAACAGAATGACGCGGTGGCGAAGGTTCTGACCGCGATCTACGACGAGAACGTCTTCCCGGATCTCAAAGTCACCTGGGGGACCTACCCGAACAACATGGGCCACACCGACGCTCCCGGCTGCTTCCGCTGCCACGACGGCGGCCACGTGACAGCCGACAAGAAGGAGATCACGCAGGACTGCGGCGCCTGCCACCGCACCGTCGCGGTGGACGAAGCTTCCCCGGAAGTGCTCAAAACACTTGGGCTGAACTGAGCAAAACGGCTATACTCCCGTTATGCGATTTCTCACTCTGCTGCTGTTAACCCTCGCGCTGGCCGCGGGGATCGAGTCTCTTCTGGCTCAGAAGCCGCCGGAGAAAGTGGTTTTTCAATCGAAAATGGGCAACGTGACGTTCGATCACGCTGCCCACGCGAAACGCGCCAATAACGACTGCAAAAGGTGTCACGACAAGCTTTTCAAGCAATCGTCAACCGAGCCGATCAACTTCAAGGCCAACATGCACAAGACCGCGGAGGCGGCGAAAACCTCCTGCGGCGCCTGTCACACACCGGGCGGGGCTTCCTTTGAAACCAAAGGGAACTGCGCCAAGTGCCACGTGAAATAGCCGAAGGCTTCAGTTCAGTTCCTTCGTCACCGCGATCGCCGAGATCACCGGTTCCACCAGCTTGCGGTAATCCTCAAAGCTCATCCGGACCACGTCCCGGTGCGTGCCGAGCGTGAATGCGATGAACTCATTGGACGCGACGTCGCTGTCCACCACCACCGGCAGCTTGTAGACATTGCCGAACGGCGGCATCGCTCCCAGTTCGCAATCGGGGAAGAGCATGCCCAGCTCCGACTCGGTCGCCAGCCGGACATGATTTGCGCCCACTACGGCCGCAAGTTTCTCCAGATCCACGAATTCGTTGGAGGGAACCAGTGCCATGCCGAAGCCCGCCTGGCTGAAGTAGACCACGCACTTTGCGAACTTTTCCGCCGGCATGCGTTCGGCGCTGGCGGTCAGCAGAGCCGTGTCGGCCGGGACGTGGGTCGAGTGCGAATACATCACCCCGCTGTCCTTCAGGTAGTTCAGCCAGGGTTTCAAGCCTGTCATGAGAATTTTCCTCCCTTTGTTACACAACGGTGCATGAAGCGTTCCATTCGCGAGACCGGCCCAACCCTTGCGCGCGTATCCTTCGGGTTCGAACCTGCGCCACGCGTCTGCGTCATTTCGCGCAGCCGGGCTGCGTCCTGCGGTCTGACGCTGAACCCTCCTGCCGGCTCCCTGGGCGCGGAGCCTTCCAAACCGCACCAATTCCTTATAAAATCGACTCGGCTGCGTTTGACACCTCGAGTTGGTCATCCGTCTGCATGCTCGCAGCGCGCGCGGCGTTCCGGAACGGAATCCCGCTGCCCGGCGCGGAAGCGCCGAAACGAACGAAGGAACCGCTATGTGTCTGGCTATCCCCGGGAAGATCGTAAGCATCGATGGCGATGACATCGCCTTCCGCGCCGCCACTGTCGATTTCTGTGGTGTCCGCAAGAACGTGAGCCTGGCCTTTACTCCCGAGGCCCGCACGGGCGATTACGTTCTCGTCCACGTCGGGTTTGCCCTGACGCGCATCGACGAAGAGGAAGCGGCCCGCACCTTCAGATACCTCCAGCAGATCGGGGCTCTGGCAGAAGAAGGAATCGAAGCCGAAGGAATCGAAGCCGGGGAGAGCGCGGCGTGAAATACGTCGACGAATACCGCGATCCCCGGATCGCGCACGGCCTCGCCGGCCGGATCGCGCAGCAGACCACCAGGCCCTGGGTCCTGATGGAAGTCTGCGGCGGCCAGACCCACACTTTCATGCGCTACGGCATGGAGGAACTGCTGCCCAAAGAGATCGAGCTGGTGCATGGGCCCGGCTGCCCGGTCTGCGTGACGCCGCTCGAAATGGTGGACCGGGCGATTGCGACGGCCCTGCTCCCGGACGTGATTTTCACCTCCTACGGCGACATGCTGCGCGTTCCGGGTTCCCACTCCGATCTCTTCGGAGCGAAAGCGAAGGGCGCCGATGTCCGGGCCGTTTACTCTCCCATGGACGCCGTGAAGATGGCGCGCGAGAATCCGGACCGGCGCGTGGTCTTCTTCGGAGTCGGCTTCGAGACGACCGCCCCGGCCAACGCCATGGCCGTCTGGCAGGCGCGGCGCGAAGGGTTGAAGAACTTCTCGATGCTGGTGTCTCACGTGCTTGTCCCGCCGGCGATGAGCCTGATTCTCCGGTCGCCTTCCAACCGCGTGCAGGGTTTCATCGCGCCCGGCCACGTCTGCACCGTGATGGGCTTCCGCGAGTACGAAGACCTGGTGGATGAATTCCATGTGCCGATCGTGGTCGGCGGCTTCGAACCGGTCGATCTGCTCGAAGCCATTTCCATGCTGGTGGCGCAGCTTGAAGAGGGGCGCGCGGAGCTCGAGAACCAGTATGTGCGCTCGGTCAACCGCGAAGGCAATCTCGCGGCGCAGCGCGTCGTGGGCGAAGTGTTCGAGGTTTCCGACCGCAAGTGGCGCGGCATCGGCCCGATCTCCGACAGCGGTCTTCGCCTGCGCGAGCCATACGCCGGTTTCGATGCGGAGCGCGTCTTCGACCTCGGCGAAGTGCAGGCCGAAGAGCCGAAGGAGTGCATCAGCGCGCTTGTCCTGCAGGGTTTGAAGAAGCCCAATGAGTGCTCCGCGTTCGGCACGAAGTGCACTCCCCTGACGCCGCTCGGCGCGCCCATGGTTTCGACCGAAGGCGCCTGCGCGGCCTACTACCAATACCAACGCCATGCCTGAGACCCTCGCCGATCCCGCCTCGTTCACCTGTCCCGCTCCCGTATCCACGCGGGACTCCATTGTTCTCGGCCACGGCAGCGGCGGCCGGCTCAGCGCCGAACTGCTGCGCGACGTTTTCTATCCGCTCTTCTCCAACCCGGTTCTCGACCGCGAGGACGATCAGGCGATTCTCGACGTCGGCGCCGGACGGATCGCGTTCACCACCGATTCCTTCGTCGTCAATCCGCTCTTCTTTCCCGGCGGCGACATCGGCTCGCTCGCCGTTCACGGCACGGTCAACGATCTCGCGATGGGCGGCGCGCGGCCGCTCTATCTGAGCGCCGGCTTCATCATCGAGGAAGGCCTGCCCATCGAGACGCTGCGGCGCGTCGCCCGATCCATGGCTGCCGCGGCCAGAGCTGCCGGCGTCACTATCGTCACGGGCGACACAAAGGTTGTCGAGAAGGGCAAAGGCGACGGGCTCTTCATCAACACCACCGGCATCGGCGCGGTTCCTGCGGGCCTGAGCCTTTCCGCCAATCAGGCAAAGCCGGGCGACGTGGTGATTCTCAGCGGTCCCATCGGCGATCACGGCATCGCGATCATGGCGAGCCGCGAAGGCCTGAACTTCGATACCACCATCGAGAGCGATTCCGCGCCTTTGCATGAACTCGTCGCGGACATGCTGTCCGTTCCCGCCGCCATCCGCTGTCTCCGCGATCCCACGCGCGGCGGCCTTTCGAGCACCCTGAATGAAATCGCCGCCAAATCGCGTGTCAGCATCCAGATCGAAGAAGCGAAAATCGAACTGCGCGACGAAGTGCGGGGCGCCTGCGAACTTCTCGGACTCGACCCGCTCTATGTGGCGAATGAGGGGAAACTGGTGGCGATCGTGGCGGCGGAAGCCGCGCCGGAAGTGCTCAGAGCCATGCGCCGCAATCCGCGCGGCGAACGGGCCCGCATTATCGGTACGGTTGGCGACCGGCATGCAGGGTCAGTGACGATGCGAACCGCGTTTGGCTCGACCCGCATTGTCGATCTGCTGGCCGGGGATCAGTTGCCCCGTATCTGTTGAGGACGCCGATGCACGAAATGGGGATTGCCGCTTCCGTGCTTGAAGCCGTGGGAAAGGAACTCACACGCTATCCCGGCCGCCGTGCGGTGAAAGTCGGGTTGCGCATCGGCGAACTTGCCGGTGTCGATGCCGAGTCGGTTCGTTTCTGTTTCGACGTCATCGTCAAGGATTCCGCCCTTGCGCCGCTCGAACTCTCGATCGAACCGGCCGCGGGCGATGAACTCGACTTTGCGTATCTCGAACTCGAAGAGGAGGCCATTCCGGCATGACGCAGGTTCCGGTGGAAAAGAAGATTCTCAGCGAAAACCAGCGCATCGCCGCCGGTCTCAGGGAAGGCCTCGAAGCGGCGGGAACGTTGTCGCTCAACTTCATCGGGTCGCCCGGCGCGGGCAAAACGGCGTTCCTCGAAAAGACGCTGTCGCTTCTGCCGCGCGATGCCCGCGTGGCGGTTCTGACAGGCGATCTTCAGACCACCAACGATGCAGTGCGCCTTGCGCGCTATGGCTTTCCCGTGCGCCAGATCACGACGGTTGGCGCATGTCATCTCGATGCCCGCATGGTGGAAGAACATCTTGAAGGCCTGGCCGCGCAACCGCTCGATCTGCTGCTGATCGAAAACGTCGGCAATCTGGTCTGCCCCACCAGCTACGATCTCGGCGAAGACGCCAAGGTCGTTGTGCTCAGCGTCTGCGAAGGCGAAGACAAACCTCTCAAATACCCGGGCATTTTCCGCAAGGCAGAAGTCATGATCCTGAGCAAAACCGATCTTCTGCCGTACGTCCCTTTCGACGCCGCGCTCGCGCGCCGCAATGCGCGCGAGATCAACCCGGCGATCGAAATCATCGAAACGTCGTTTCCAACCGGAGCGGGTTTTGACCAGTGGCTCGGCTGGCTCGCTTCGCGCGCGGCCAGGAAACCGGCAAAAGCCCGCGCCGCGCTGTCGGAACGGGCCATGGCTGTTTCGGAAATCTAACTGCACGGGAGGCTAACGTATGCTGCAATCTGATCTGGGCACCGCGCTGGCGCAGCGGGGCATCACACGCCGGCAGCTGGTGAAATTCTGCAGTGGCATTCTGGCCACGCTGGCGATGCCCGACAAATACCTCGCCCAAACGGTCGCCGCGGTCAGCAAGGCAAGGAAACCGGTTCTGGTCTGGCTGCAGTTTCAGGACTGCACGGGCTGCTCGGAATCGATGCTTCGCTCGAGCAATCCGGCGGTCGCCGATGTCGTCCTCGACCTGCTTTCGTGGGAGTACCACGAAGTCATCATGGCCGGGGCCGGCGACGCCGCCAACAAAGCCCTCGATCGCGTGGTGAACGAGGAAAAGGGCAAATACCTCGTGGTGGTCGAAGGCGCCATCCCGACTGCCGACGATGGCATGTACTGCACCATCGGCGGCCGCACCGCGGTATCGATCGCCGAGAAAGTGTGCCGCAACGCCGCCGCGACCATTGCCGTCGGCGCCTGCGCGTTCGATGGCGGCCTCGTCCGCTCCAGTCCCAATCCGACCGGCGCGCTCGGCGTGCATGAGGCGGTTCCCGGCATCACCGTAGTCAATATGTCGGGCTGCCCGCACAATCCGGCGAACACCGCCGCGCTGCTCGTCCATTACCTGACCTTCCACGATCTGCCCGCGCTCGATCAGTACGGCCGTCCGCTCTTCGCCTATGGCCGCATCATTCACGATCAGTGCGAGCGCCGCGCCCATTACGACGCCGGCCGCTTCGTCACCGAGTGGGGCGATGAAGGCCATCGCAAAGGCTGGTGCCTTTACAAGATGGGATGCAAGGGACCCGAGGCCACGTTCAACTGCCCCGTTGTGCAGTGGAACGACCACACCAGCTGGCCCATCCGCGCCGGCCACGGCTGCATCGCCTGCGCCGCGCCGCGCTTCTGGGACCACATGTCGCCCTTCTACCAGAGGCTGCCCAACGTTCCCGGCTTCGGCGTCGATGTCTCCGCCGGCGAACTCGGACTCGGCCTCACCGGCGCCGTCATCGCCGGCGTGACCGCGCACGGTCTCGTCAAGATGATCAAGCCCGCACCGAAAGCACCTGAACCTCCCGCAGCAGGAAAGGAAAACTGACATGGCACGCCTCGTTGTCGATCCGGTCAACCGCATTGAAGGCCACCTGCGCATCGAAGCCCAGGTGGATGGCGGCAAGATCTCCGACGCCTGGAGTTCGGGCACGATGTTCCGGGGGATCGAGCTGATTCTCCAGGGCCGCGATCCGCGCGAAGCGTGGATCTGGGCGCAGCGCATCTGCGGCGTCTGCACGATGGTCCACGCCATTGCCAGCGTGCGCGCCGTCGAGAATGCCCTGAACATCGACGTCCCGCGCAATGCCCAGATCGTCCGCGACCTGATCGCCGGATCGCAGATGGTGCAGGATCACGTGATCCACTTCTACCACCTGCATGCGCTCGACTGGGTGGATGTCGCCGCGGCGCTCAAGGCCGATCCGGCGAAGACTTCCACCATCGCGCAATCCATTTCGGACGCGGAGAAATCCAGCGCCCGCTATTTCAAGGGCGTGCAGGATCGCGTGAAGGCCGTCGTCGACAGCGGCCAGCTCAGCCTCTTCGCCAGCGGCTACTGGGGCCATCCGGCTTATACGCTGCCGCCCGAAATCAATCTCCTCGGAGTCGCGCATTACCTCGAAGCCCTCGCCTGGCAGAAGGAATTCATCCGCATGCACGCCACGCTGGGCGGCAAAAACCCGCACCCGCAGACGTTCCTCGTCGGCGGCATGTCGACCGCCATGGACCCGAACGAGCCCGCCGCCGTCATCAATCCGACCAACGTCGTCTTCCTGCGCACCCTGGTCGCCGGCGCCCGCAAGTTCGTCGAGCAGTATTACATTCCCGACGTCCTCGCCATCGCGCCGTTATATAAGGACTGGTTCGGGCGCGGCGAAGGCCTCGGCAACTTCCTCTCCTACGGCGATTATTCGTCCGGCGATTACAAAGACGCGAGCACGTTCCTCTTTCCGCGCGGCATCGTCACCGCCCGCGACATCTCGAAGGTCCTGCCGGTCGATCAGACGAAGATCACCGAGTCGGTGAGCCACTCCTGGTACGATTCGCCGCCCAACGGTCTCCATCCCTCGAAGGGCGAAACGAAGCCGAAGTACAGCGGGCCGAAAGCTCCCTTCACGCAGCTCGACGTGGAAGCCAAATACTCCTGGCTCAAAGCGCCGCGCTACGACGGCATGCCGATGGAAGTCGGTCCCCTGGCGCGCATGATCGTGGGCTATGCCGCCGGCCAGAAAGACATCAAGGCCGCCGTGGACGGCGCGCTCAAAGCGCTGAACGCTCCGCCCACGGTTCTCTTCTCCACGCTCGGCCGCATCGCCGCCCGCGCTCTTGAAACCCAGATCATGGTGGGCCATCTCGAGAAACTGGTCGACGAACTCGACGCCAATCTCGCGCACGGCAATACGACAATCTTCAATCCGGTTCGCTGGGATCCGGATTCCTGGCCGGCCACGGCATCCGGCTACGGCTGGCACGAGGCCCCGCGCGGCGCGCTCGGCCACTGGGTCGAGATCGAAAACAAGGGGATCAAAAACTACCAGGCCGTGGTGCCCAGCACCTGGAACGCGGGGCCGCGCGATGAGAAAGGCCAGAAAGGCGCCTACGAAGCGTCGCTCCTCAATACGCCCGTAGCCGATCCCAACCGGCCGCTCGAAATCCTGCGCACCATCCATTCGTTCGATCCCTGCCTTGCCTGCGCCGTCCACACCATCGACGCGCAGGGACGTGAGTATTCGATCCAGGTTCCGGCAGCCAGTTAAGGGAGGTCCGTATGGCAACCACTGCAACCGCCAATCTCGACGAGGGCCGCCATCCCCGGATGAGGATCGGCCCGGCCATCGCCGTTTACGTCTGGCAGTACCCGCTGCGGCTCGTGCACTGGGGGATCGTGATTTCCATCCTGTTCCTCTCAGCCACCGGCTATTACATCCACAGCCCCTATGTCGCGCCGCCCAGGTATCCGTTCTTCATGGCGGCTGTCCGCTTCGTGCATGAATCGTTCGGCATGGCGTTCATCGCCTTCTTCCTGATCCGCATCTACCTCTTCTTCGCGGGAGACCGCTGGGTGCGCTGGCGCGCCCTCGTGCCGCTGCGCAAAGAGCAGTGGAAAGAGATGATCGAAGTGGCGAAGTTCTACGCCTTCGTGCGGCCGAGGCCGGTTTCGAAGGTCGGCCACAATGCTCTTGCGGCGCTTTCCTACATCGGGATCTACATGCTGATCTTCATCGAAATCGTCACCGGACTGGTGATGTTCGACTGGGTGCGGCACAGCTCCATCCTCCACCCGCTGGTCGGCTGGATTCCGCGCATGATCAGCATCCAGAACGTCCGGCTCATTCATTACTGCCTGATGTTCGTGTTCATCGCCTTCGGCATCCTGCACGTGCACCTGTGCCTGGTAGTCTCGAGCGCGGAGAAGCGCGGCCTGCTCGACAGCATCTTCACCGGCTACAAGATCGTTCCCGTCAATGAACTCGACGAAGACGATCGCGCGGCCATCGAAGCGTCGAAAGGCCACCGGGTCCACAAGTGACGGCGGTCGTCGGGCTGGGCAATCTGGTTCACGCCGATGATGGCGTTGGGGTTCATGCCATCCAGCGCCTCATCGGCGATCGCCGTATTCCTTCCGATGTGCTCCTGATGGACGGCGGCACGCAGGGCCTGGCGCTGCTGCCGCACATCTCGGGCTACGACCGGCTGCTGGTGATCGATGCGGTCGACGTCGGCGCGGAGCCCGGCACGCTCATTCGCCTCGAAGGGAAGGCCTGCGAAAGCCTGCCCGGCAAGCCCAGCGTGCATCAGCTCGGCTTCGCGGACATGATGATCGCGCTGCGGCTGCTCGGCGACGAGCCGCCGGAGGTCGTCGTCTTCGGCGTTCAGCCTCTCTCAACCGGCTGGAGCAATGAGCTGACGGAGCCCGTCGAGAAGGCGCTGGATCAGCTTCCCGATCTCGTCATCGCCCAGCTCGAGCGCTGGGCTGCAGCGCCTCGTACGACGAAATAATATCCAGCAGTTCGTCCGTAATCGTGGTTTGCCGCAACTGGCGCGATTCGGTCGTCAGCGTGTGCAGCCGTTCCTCGATATTTCTCTCCGCAACCTGCATGGAAGCGAGGCGGCTGGCGTTTTCGCTGGCCAGAGACTCGGCAAAAGCCCGGAACAGCGATACGAACAGATACTCCCGGATGAGCCATTGAAACAGCCGCGCCTCGTTCATCCGGAACATCGGAACCACCTTCGAGGGCCACGGCCGCGCGCGCAGACTGTTGATCCATTCTTCGTTCATGGGCAGCAGCTGCACGCCCCGCACCCGGTACCACGCGCCG
>DASPQQ010000017.1:0-14148 GCA_035624885.1 Bryobacteraceae bacterium
CGCTGGCCACCCGGGGACTGTCCCCTTTTTCGCGTCCACAAGAAAGAATGGAGCCATCGTTCGGCGCGAAAAAGGCGGGCTGTCCCCCCAGCCGGAGTCCACGACCAAAATCGTCACCACTGGCGCCGCCGGCCTCGACAACCCCACGCGGCCAGCGCCGCGCCGCAAACCCATTTTCATGCTTCCGGGTGAAGCACCGCTTCATGCCCCCCGCTGACACCTTTTCCGCGTTCGGCACCAGCGGTCAGCCTTGTCCCCGCGATGCTCAGTCAGCGAGCAGAGCCTGTGGCCAAGGCTGTCTGTCCCTCCAGCCGCGCGCCTCGATCGAAGAATTCCAGGCTGTCCAGGCTCTCCCAACAGCCCAACGCGGCCAGCGCCGCGCCGCTCATGCCCCCGCGCGCGACGACGAAGGCGTCATCCCGCTGAACTGTCCCCCCCACAGCCGCGCTCGAAGCCTTCGAGACTTACTTCGGAATCTCGAACTTGATCTGATCCAGCACTTCCGACCGGGTACTCAACTCATCCTTCCCCGCCGGAAACGTATTCGACTGCAGAATAAACGCCAGAATATCGGCCACCTGCTGCCGGCTCAGCGTTCCCGCTTTATCCGCCGGCATCGTGATCCGGATCCGGTCGAACAGCCGCAGCAGACTTCCCTCCGACCAGTTCGTCGTGAACTCATCGCCGATCAGCGGACGCGTCTCCACGTCGCCCGTCAGATCCCGCCCATGGCATTCCATGCAGATCTGCGAATAAGCGATGCGCCCGCGCGCCGCCTGTGCCTCGTTATAAACGCCGTCGCGCACGGATCTGGCGCTCTGCGCCCGCAGAGCAAACACCGCCGCGCACAGCACCACTGCGATAGCAGGAAACTTTTTCATCATGGTTTTGGACTCTCGAACCGGATCGTCTCAAGCACCTCGGCCTTCGTGCCCAGATCCGTCTTCCCCGCCGGCATGCCGTTGAAGTAAAGCAGGAACGCTACCAGATCCGCCGTCTGCCCGCGCGTCAGCGGTTTGGGCGGGCCGGTCGAAATCATTCCCGCCGCATCGCCCGTCATCGTCGTATGGATGCGTTCGAAGAGCTTGTCGAGATCGAGGCCTTCCCAGTGGTTGCGGAACTCATCGCCCGCAAGCGGCGCGCTCTCGTACTTGCCCTCGAGGTCGTGCCCATGGCATTCGATGCACTGGTCCGCGTAAAGCTCCCGGCCCCGCTTCGCCTGCGCTTCGCTGTAGACGCCGTCCATCGAGGAGCGCGACGTCTCAGCCGAAAGCAGCCAAAGCCCGGCCGCAGCCAGCACCGCCGCGCGCACCACCCTGCGTTTCATCAGGCCCAGTTTATCGCGAGGAGAACTCCATGGCCCGCGATGGCGCGGACGTTCCGTTCCCGGTCGGCGTCTTGTCAGCGTGATCCACAACCAGGATCTCCACTGGCGCCGCGAACTCGCAGTCGGGCCATCCATCACGCGTCAGAAGCCGGTGCGACCCAGCCTGCCGCTTGATCTTCCAGCCGATGCGCTCCAGCGCAGCCAGTACGCGCCGGCTTCTACTGGATGGCCAGTTGCTCATCCGGCACGCTGAAGGAGACGGCGAACGCGGATGAAGGCAGCTCTCCGTGCGCGATCCTGTCGGCAATCACGTCAATCGCCAGGCGCTCCACATTTCCGATCGCCTGGCCGCGAGTTTGCCCATAACAGAGGACGCCGGGAAGTTCGGTGATTTCCGCAATCCAGCGGCCGTCGGCTTCCTGCTCCAGCTCCAGAGTGAGCTTCACGATCCCATGTTAGCCCGGCTCAAGCCAGACCTTCACCGGGACTCGTGAACAGATATGATCAATCGATATAATCAATCTATATGCCGCAGATATTGATTCAGTTCGAATCATCCACTCTGGAGGCCATCGACCGCATCGCCCCGGCGGCCAAACGCCAGCGCGCCGACTTCATCCGCAAGGCCGTGAAGGACGCCATCTTCCGCCACGAACAGAAGAAAATGCGCGAGGCCTACCGGCTGCAGCCCGATACCGGCGAAGAGACCGTCTGGGACATGCCCGAGGAATGGGTGTCCCGTGAGGATGGCAAGACCGGGCGGTGAAACAGTTCGAAATCTGGTGGGCAGATCTGGCCGCGCCGGCAGGCCGCAGGCCGGTTCTTCTGCTCACGCGAAACAGCGCGTACGACTACCTCAATAAGATCGCCGTTGCGGAGATCACCTCGACCATTCGCAACATAGCGGTCGAAGTGCGCCTCGGTCCCGCCGAAGGCCTTCCTCGCGAATGCGTGGCGAATTGCGACAACCTGCGCACGGTGTCAAAGAAATCGCTCGCAGCCCGCGCCGGGCGCCTCGCGCCCGACCGCTGGATCGAAGTCAAACGCGCCCTGGGAGCAGCCCTCGGCTGGCGCGAACTGACCGACCTCGACTAAAAACGCCACTCCCGTTTTCCTGCTATACTGAAGTTGTCGGACGAAGTACCCAAGTGGGCGGAAGCCCACTTTTTTATTGCAATTTGACCATTAAACCGCCCATGAAAAAGGACGAAATCATTTCGAAAGTGGAAGCCATCGCGGTCGAAGCCGCGGCGCCGCGCCACATCGAAATCGTCGAGGTGGAACTCAAAGGCTCCGGGGGCAATCAGCTTCTGCGCATCTATATCGATAAGCCGGAAGGCATTACCCACGCCGACTGCGAATATATTTCGCGCGAAGTCAGCGCCGTCCTCGATGCCGACGACCCGTTCCCCGGCGCCTGGGATCTCGAAGTGAGCTCCCCCGGCGTCGAGCGCAGGCTGGCCAAATGGAAAGACTGGGAGCGTTTTACCGGAAAAAAGGTCAAAGTCACGCTGGACCCGGCCCCGAACCGGCCATCCGGCCATTTCGAAGGCCTCATCGCCCGCGCCGAGGACAACATGATTGACCTCCAGCTCGCCGATGGCAGCCATCTCATCTTCCCGTCCGAGCAGGTTCACCGCGCCAACCTCAAGTTTGAGTGGTAGCGCCCGACCGTCTTCTGATCACAACGAGGCATATCCGTGGAAAGCATTTACCAGTCGATTGAGATTCTGAGCAAGGAAAAGGGTATCGATACCCAGATCGTTCTCGATGCCGTGAAGGACGCGATGCTCATCGCGGCGCGCAAGCACTTCCGCACCACTGAGAACTACGACGCCGATTTCGAACCGAAAACCGGCGCTCTGAAGCTCTACGCGCTCAAGACCGTCGTCGAAACCGTGAACGACCCCGCGACGGAGATCACTCTCTCCGAAGCCGTCCGCACCGATCCCGCTGCGCAGATCGGCTCCGTCGTCCGCCTGCCGCGTCCCACCGACGCGCTCGGCCGCATCTCCGCCCAGACCGCCAAGCAGGTCATTTTCCAGAAGGTCCGCGAAGCGGAGCGCGAAACCATTTACCGCGAATACGCCGACCGCGTCGGCGAGCTCGTCAACACCACCGTCAAGCGCATCGAAGGTCTCGATCTCGTCGTCGATCTCGGCAAGACCGAAGCCCGTCTGCCCAAGCGCGAACAGTCGCGCCTTGAAAGCTACTCGGTCGGCGACCGCGTCCGCTGCGTCATCAGGATCGTCGACAAGTCCGCCAAAGGCCCCGGCGTCGTCGTCTCGCGCGCCGATGCCGAACTGGTCAAGCGCCTCTTCGAACAGGAAGTGCCGGAGATTTATGACGGCACCGTTACCATCCGCGCCTGCGCCCGCGAAGCCGGCGAACGCACCAAAATCGCCGTCTCGAGCCGCGATCGCGACGTCGATTCCGTCGGCGCCTGCGTCGGCATGAAGGGCATGCGCGTGCAGTCGATCATCCGCGAGCTGCGCGGCGAAAAGATCGACATCATCGAATTTTCCGACGATCCCGTGGTCTTCGCCACCCACGCGCTCAGCCCGGCCAAAATCGGCCGCGTCACCATCCTCGACCCCGTCGAGCACCACATGGAAGTGATCGTCGACGACTCCCAGCTCTCGCTCGCCATCGGCAAGCGCGGCCAGAACGTGCGCCTTGCCGCCAAGCTGCTCGGCTGGAAGATCGACATCAAGAGCGAAGAAGAAAAGCGTCAGGAAGTCCAGAACGCCATGGAACTTCTGGCCACCGGCGCGCCCGTCTCGGCCCTCATCGATCATGGTCTGGCCGAGGCCACGGTCGATGCCCTCGTCGCCGGCGGCATCGGCACCATCGAAAAGCTCGGCAGCATGACCCCCGAGCAGCTCGAACAGCTCGAAGGCATCGATGAAGATGCCGTGAACCGCATCCAGCAGGCGATCAACAGTTTCTACGGCCAGGAGTATTCCGAGGAGGCTCCGGCCGAAGCGCCTGCTGAAACAATGGAGGCAGCGCCCTCTGATACCATAGTCGAACCGGCAGAGGCCACCCCGGTGGCCGATGAAGGGGAGACTGCGGCGGAAACAGGTGAAGAACCGGCAGCAACGGTCTAAGTGCGTCGGCACGGAAGGAAGAAAAGGGTAATCGCAGGCAACAGGAACGAAACGCCCGAATATGAGTAAGATTCGAATCAATGTACTGGCGCGCGAACTGGAAGTGAAATCGCGCGAAGTCATCGATAAATTGCACGAACTCGGCATCGCCGAGAACGTCACGCACTCCAGCTCCATTGAAGAAGACGCCGCCGAACAGCTGCGGCGCTATTATCGCGGTGAACCCCTCGAACCCCGCCCCGTGAGGCCCGCGGCGCCGTCCGAACCGCTGGCCGCCGCGCCCGCGCCGCCGGCTGCGAAGGCGCCCGAACGAGCCGCGCCGCAGACCATTGCCGCACCTCAGGCCCAGCCCGTCGAAGCGAAATCCGCCGAACCGGCGCCGGCTCCGGCAGAGCAGGCTGCCGAGCATATGGAAGACGCCGAAGCCAACAAGCCGCGCGCCATTCCGCTGCGCCCGCCGCTGCTCGGCCGCGGTTCGCCCATTCATCCGCCGCTCGGAACCGGCCGTCCCATAGCACCGCCCGTTGGCGCACCTCCCGCGCCGCCGGCCGCCGCGCCGCCCACTCCGCCGCCCGCCGCCGGGCCGGCGCTGCCGCCGCCTGTCCCGCCGCGGCCCACGCCGCCAGCGGCGAAACCGATTCCATCCGCCGCGCCGCGTCCCGGCCAGGTTCTTTCCGGACCGCGCCAGCCGCTGCCTCCCGGAGCCCCCGCGCGTGCCGCCGCTCCGCCGGCGCCAGCCGCGCCGCCCGCCGGAGTCGCGCCCGGAACCCCGCTGCCGCGTCCGACGGCTCGCCCCGGTGTGCCCATCGGCCCGCCGCCGCGCACTCTCGCCGGCCAGGTTCCGGCGCAGCCGCGTCCGGCCGGCCCGCCGCCCGGTGCTCCGCCCGCGCCCGGCCAGCGTCCCTTTGCCGGACAGCCCGCCGTGCGGCCGGTAGTTCCGCCACGCCCCGATCTCGTCGCCAAACTCGGCCAGCAGCAGCGCGCTCCCATGCCCGGCCAGGCGCCCGCGCCGCGTCCCGGAGTGCCACTCCGCCCGCAGCCGCGTCCCGGCCAGCCTCTCTATCCCGCGCCCGCGCGTCCCGGCGCTCCGCCTCCCATGGGAGCCCGCACCGGACGTCCGCCCATGCCCGGCGGTCCCGGCCAGCGCCCTGGCGGTCCGCGCGGTCCGCACCCGACATCCCGTGGCCTCATCGGCCCCGGTGCGCCTCCGCCGCCGCCCGAACAGGCCGCGCGCCGGCCCGCTCACGCGGCCGCCAAAGGCCGCGCCGCCCGCGAACGCCAGCAGGAACAGGAAGAAAAGATCCTTCGCCCGCAGGCGCGCCGCGAAGCCGCCCTGCCGCCGCCCATCAACCGCGATATCACCATCTCGGAAGGCATCACCGTCAAGGAGCTTTCCGAAAAGCTCGACGTCAAAGCCAACTTCGTCATCAAGAAGCTGGTCGACCGCGGCATCTTCGCCACCATCAACCAGACCCTCGACGCCAAACTCGCCACCGACATCGCGCGCGAATTCGGCGCCTCCACCTCGACCGTCACCTACGAAGAAGAGTCGATGCAGGATATCGAGATCATGGAAGAGGCGAAGGACCTCCTGCGCCGTCCTCCCGTGGTCACCATCATGGGCCACGTCGACCACGGCAAAACTTCGCTCCTCGATGCCATCCGCGAAGCCCGCGTGGCCGATAAGGAAGCCGGCGGCATCACCCAGCATATCGGCGCCTATCACGTCGAGCAGAACGGCAAGACCATCGTCTTCATCGATACGCCCGGCCACGAAGCCTTCACCCGCATGCGTGCCCGCGGCGCCAAAGTCACCGACATCGTCGTCCTCGTCGTCGCCGCCGATGACGGCGTCATGCCGCAGACCATCGAAGCCATCGACCACGCCAAAGCGGCGAAGGTCCCGATCATCGTCGCCATCAACAAGATCGACAAACCCGAAGCCCAGCCGGACCGCATCAAACAGCAGCTCTCCGAGCGGGGCCTGCTCGCCGAAGACTGGGGCGGCGACATCGTCATGGTCCCCGTCTCCGCGAAAAAGAAGACCAATCTCGGCCTGCTGCTCGAAATGATCCTGCTCGTCGCCGAAATCCAGGATCTCAAAGCCAACCCCTCGCGTCCCGCCATGGCCAGCGTGCTCGAAGCCAAACTCGATCGCGGCCGCGGTCCGGTCGCGACCGTTCTCGTCCGCAACGGCACCCTGCATCAGGGCGATTACTTCATCTGCGGCACCGTTTTCGGCCGCGTCCGCGCCATGCTCGACGATCTCGGCAAGCCGGTGAAGGAAGCCGGCCCCTCCATGCCCGTCGAAGTCCTCGGTCTCGAGGAACTGCCCGAAGCCGGCGATAACTTCCAGGCGGTCACCGATACCGCCAAAGCCAAGCAGATCGTGCTCTACCGCGCGGAAAAGGAACGCGCCGCCCAGCTCGCCAAAACCGGCCGCATCACGCTCGAGCAGTTCCACAAGCAGATGGCCGCCGGCGAAATCAAGGAACTCAACGTCATCCTCAAGGCCGACGTCTCCGGTTCCTCCGAAGTCCTCCGCGACACGCTCGAAAAGATGTCGACCGACAAGGTCGCCGTCCGCGTCCTCCACGCCGGCGTGGGCGCCATCAACGAATCCGACGTCGCGCTCGCCGCCGCGTCGAACGCCATCGTCGTCGGCTTCAACGTGCGGCCGGAACGCAACGCCGCCGCCGCGGCCGAACAGGAAAAAGTCGATATCCGCCTGCACACGATCATCTACGAACTGGTGGATGAGATCAAAAAGGCGATGGTCGGCCTGCTCGCCCCGGTCTACAAAGAGGTGTACCGCGGCCGCGCCGAAGTGCGCGAAGTGTTCAAGGTGTCGAAGGTCGGCGCCGTCGCCGGCAGCATTGTGCTCGACGGCAGCATCGCGCGCGATTCGCAGATGCGCATCGTGCGCGACAACATAGTGGTCCATACCGGCAAACTCAGCTCGCTGCGCCGCTTCAAGGACGATGTCAGCGAAGTGCGCGCCGGCATGGAATGCGGCATCACGGTGGAGAACTACAGCGATGTCCGCCAGGGCGACATCATCGAAGCCTTCACCATGCAGAGAGTCAACATCGAAGCAGCTTAGCCTCGAAATACCGGGGACCGGCACCTTTTTCGCGCCGTTTGCGAAAAAGATGTCGGTCCCCTCTCGCAGCATATGGCAGTAATCGGCATCATCACTCTCGAACTCCGCATCGAACACGCGCATTCTCTCAAGGAGAAGCGCCACGTCGTCCGCAGCCTCACCGAACGTCTGCGCAACAAATTCAACGTCTCGGTGTCGGAAATCGAGGATCAGGACGTGCACAACAGCGCCGTCATCGCCGCTGCCATGGTCTCGGCGAGCCATTCCTTCGCCGAAAAAGTGCTGGCCGCGGTCGAAGCCGAGGCCGCCGGTCAGCTCGGCCCCATGCTGATCCGGGCCAATACGGAATGGATGTAGGATTCGAATATGGAAGTCCATCGGGCGCAACGCGTCTCTGAAGCGGTAAAGGAAGAGCTGGCCGAACTGGTCGGCTTCGAGCTCGACGATCCGCGCCTCGCCTCGGTCAACGTCACCAACGCCGAAGTCTCGCCCGACGGCCGCCACGCCCACGTGAAGGTGGCAATCGGCGAAGGCAACGAGAAGAAGGCCCTCGCCGCCCTCGAGCACGCCAAAAGCTACCTGCGCCACGAACTGGCCACGCGCCTCAACCTCCGCCGCGTCCCCGACCTTCATTTTTCCGCTGACACCCACCCCGAAGCCGAAAGCCGCATCGACTTCCTGCTCCGCCGCGCCAAACGCCTGAAGCCCCGGGAATAGGGAAAAAATGAGGACACGCGGCGTTCGCCGCGTCTTCCCGCTCGCCCGTCCCGCCGTGCCAACCCGGCCCCCCGGTAATTCATCGCATTTACACGAAAATCGCCGTTGCATTTCGGCTGGAAGCTTTTATACTGACCTAATCGGCCTGGCCCGATCCAATCTGACAACGAGGATAATGCCCGTGAAGAACGCGACCCGCAAACGCTCCACCGCTCCTGCTGAACCCCAGCCGTCTGCCCCTGCCGGATCTGTTCCCGCCGAGCAACCTCATTTCGGCGAACCGGCCACCACACCGGATCCCCTCAAGTTCAGGACGAAGCATGACGCCGCCGGAGATAAAGCGGCCTATGCGATTCTTGACAAGGAAGAAGGGAAGCTGCAACCCACCGCGTTTCCCGCGGTCCCGGGACCTGACGAGCCCGTTCTCGCCCTCTCCGATGTCTATGGCGCCAACGGCCCGGACCTGATGAAAGTGATTCAGGGCTACGGCCAGATTGTTTTCCACTCTCTCGGCGACACCGGCAATACAAAGGGCCCGAAGGACCAGAACGAAGTCGTCGACAAACTGGCCAGTGACTTCGAGGAAAACCAGCCCGCCGACCTCCCCGCATTCCTTTATCACCTCGGCGATGTCGTTTACAGCTTCGGCGAAGCGGCCTACTACTACGATCAGTTCTACGACGCTTACCGCGATTACCCGGCGCCCATCCTCGCCATCCCCGGCAATCACGACGGCATGGTCGCGCCCGGTACTTCCGCCCAGCCCCTCACCGCCTTCCTCGCCAACTTCTGCACCGCCGGCCAGCGCCTTCACACCACTCAGGAAGCTGGCGGACTCGTGCGCACCGCGCAGATTCAGCCCGGCGTCTATTTCACTCTCGAAGCGCCCTTCGTGCGCATCCTGGGCCTGTACAGCAACGTCCTCGAAGACCCGGGCATCATCTCGAGCGAGGATGGTACATACAAGGACCTGACCGACGTGCAGCTGGCATACCTGCAGGCCGCGCTCACGCGCATCAAAAAGCAAAACTTCGCGGGCGCCGTCATCATCGCGGTCCACCATCCGCCCTACGTCGCCACGACGAAACCAAAGAAGGCGAAAGGCAAACATGGCGGCAGCGGGGGTATGCTTTCCGAGATCGACGCGATCTGCGCCAAAACCGGCATCTGGCCGCACGCCGTGCTTTCCGGCCACGCCCACAATTACCAGCGCTTTACGCGTGCATTCGGTGGCCGCCAGACGCCGTTCATCGTGTGCGGCAACGGAGGACATGCCGTCTCGAAGCTGACCCGGAAGTCGACACCGCCGCTCCGCACGCCGGCCGACCAGCCGCTTCTCTCCAACGGCTCGGACTCCATCCGGTTCGAACGCTACGACGATCAGGACTTCGGCTACCTGCGCATCGTCGTCAGTGCGAAGCAGCTCCGCATCGAGTACCATCCGGCATCTGACGGCGCATCCGCCAAAACGCCCGACGACTCCGTTTCCGTCGACCTTGCGACGCGAACTCTGGTCGCTTAGCCTTCACCGGCATCGCGTGCCGGCGCCGCTCAGCCGGCGGCGCCCGGGTACCATGGAAGCGTGATGCGCCCGCGTGATCGCATCGCCAAAGTGACTTTCGTTCCCGCGCCCCCATGCGAATAATTCGAGGCGCCCCCGGCACCGGCAAAACCGCGCTCGTTCTCGGCGAATTCAGACAGACGCTCACCGGACGCATCATCGTCCCCACCGCCACGCTCGTCCGCCATCTCCAGCACGAACTCGCGCGCGACGGCGCTGTCTTCTCCCCCGCCGCCGTCACCTCGCTCCACCACTTCTGTCAGGAATGCGCGCCGGACGTCCGCGTCGTCCCCGACGCTCTCCTGCGCGCCATCGTCCGCGACTGCCTCCACGCCGCGCACCAGCAGACCAATGACGGCATGATCTCGACCGTCATTGAAACCATCGAACTCCTCGAAAACCAGGGCCGCAAGCCCTCGAAAGCCTTCGCCCGCCTCTCAGCCGCCATCGACGAAGCCATCGCGCAACGCGGCTTCGTCACGCGCCGCGGCCTCATCGAAGCCGCGGCCGCCGGCATCCCGCCCGGCCTCCGCATCTGGATGGACGGCTTCCTCAACTTCAGCGCCCTTGAAGCCGGCTTCGTCGCCGCCCTCGTCCGCCGCGCGGACCTCACCCTCACCGTCGCGACCCCCGAACTCCACAAGCTAGGCCTGCAGCTCGGCGCCAGAGACCATCTCCTCTCCGGCCGCGCCCGCTGGTCGGAAACCCTCGTCGTCGAAGCCCGCATCATGGAACGCGAAGTGGAAGACATCGCCGCCCGCATCGCCTCCGCCGGCGTTCCCTTCCGCCGCATCGCCGTCGCGCTGCGCGATACCAGCTACGTCCCGCTCCTTCAGTCCACCTTCGAGCGCTTCGGCATCCCCGCGCGTTTCTATTTCAGCCACCCGCTGAAAACGCACCCCGCTGCCGTCTTCCTCAGCGGCCTCATCGACGGCGCGCTCGCCGGCTGGGATTTCGAATCCACCCTCACCACTCTCCGCGCCCATCCCCGCTGGGGCCATTCCGCCGATTTCGACCGGCTCGATTTCCGGATCCGCGAAGCCATGCCCGGCCACGGCGCCGAGGCCTTCCTCTCCCACTGCGAAAGCGAATGGCTGCGCGAAGCCATCTCCCGCTGCTTCGCCATCGATTCCTGGCGCCACGCTCCCGCCGCGCCCGCCGCCTGGCAACAGCGCCTCGAAAATCTCGCCGCCGGTCTCTATCGCCCGAGCGGCATCGGCCCCGATCTCGCCGCCGCCCGCAGCCATGTCGCCGCGCTCCACGCCTGGGTCGAAGCCATCGGCTCCATCGCCGCCTGGTGGCCCGATTCATCGCAACCCATCCGCCTCGAAGACTACTGGCGCATCGCCGCCGCCGCCATCGAAACCGCCGTCTTCCAGATCCCCGACGATCGCGCCGAAGCCGTCCACGTCATGAGCGTTTACGAAGCGCGCCAGTGGGACGTCTCCGTCCTCTTCCTCTGCGGCCTCCTCGACCGCGATTTCCCCAAACGCTGGCCGCCCAACCTTCTCTTCCCCGACCTCATACAAAGCACCGAAGCCGATGAGCGCGCCCTCTTCGACGCGCTCGTCACCCGCGCCTCCGATACGCTCGTCCTCAGCTACCCCACTCACGACACCTCCGGCAAAGGCGTCGCCCGCTCCCGCTTCCTCGACAACTTCCCCGATCCCGTCCCGGCGCTTCGCGCAAAACCCGAAACCGCACCGGCGCCGCCACCGGGCGAAGCCGGCCGCATCGCCGCCCCCGCGCTCCTCGGCGAACTCACGCGTCTCCACCAGACCGTCAGCCTCACCGCGCTCGAAGACCTCGCCCAGTGCCGCTTCAAGTTCTTCTCGAGCCGCACCCTGAAGCTCGAATCCGCGCCCGACCCGCCCGGCAAACGCCTGCAGCCCAAAGTCACCGGCTCCATCCTCCACGCGGCGCTCGAACAATGGCAGCACAACCGGCATCGCGATTTCGTCGAGCTCTACGAAGAAGCCTTCGAAAACGCCTGCCGCGAATATCGTCTCCCGCCCGGCTACCGGCTCGAAGTCGAGCGCATCTGGTACCGCGAAATCGCGAGGAAAATCAGCGCCACCGAAAAATGGCATCCCGATTCTTCCGACGCCGAGGTCGAGCTCATTCTCGATCTTCCCGACGGCATCGCCGCCAGATGCCGCATCGACCGCATCGACCGTTTCGGCGACGACTGCGTGATCGTCGATTACAAAAGCAGCAAGACCGAAAACGTCGAGCGCCTCGTCGAAAGCAAAACCAGACTCCAGGGCCCGCTCTATGCGCTCGCCGTGCGCCAGCGTCTCGGCCTGCGCCCCATCGCCATGGTCTACTGGGCCGTCCGCGAAGATGAACTCTTCGGCTGGGGCCGCATCCCCGGCTCCTCCGTCGAACTGAAGGAAATGCCCGCGGACTGGGCCATCGCCGCGCGCGACCGCATCGCCGATCGCCTCGCCGGTTATCTCCATCGCGGCTCCGTCGCCGCGCAACCCGAAGAACCCGCCGAGTGCCGTTACTGCGATTTCCGCCACGCCTGCCGCGTGGGCGAGCAGCCGGCTCTCGTCCGGATCGCGGGCGGCCCGGAATAAAAGAGATGGCTGATTTCACTCCTCAGCAGGAACACGCCATCCGCTGGCTCGAGCAGGATGCCTGCATCGTCGCCGGCCCCGGCTCCGGCAAGACCACGGTTCTCGTCGAACGTTACCGCGCGCTCGTCGAAGACCACCGCTTCCAGCCGCACGAAATCCTCGCCATCACCTTCACCGAGAAGGCCGCGGCCAACATGAAGCGCAGGCTGGCCGGGGAGTTCAGCCACAACCCCATCCTGCAGCGCGACATCGAATCCGCCTGGGTCTCCACCATCCACGGTTTCTGCGCCCGTCTTCTCCGCGAACACTCGATCGCCGCGGGCCTCGACCCGCGCTTCATCGTCCTCGACGCGCGCGAATCGGAAGAGATGCGGTTCGACTGCATGAACGCCGCGCTCGACGAACTCACCCACCATCGCCGCGCCGAAACCCTCGCGCTCATCAAGGCCCTGCAAACCCCGCACATCGCAGGCCCGCTCGACAATGTCTACGACGCCATCCGCTCCGCTGGCCGCACCATCGCCGAAGTGCGCGCCATGCCCGCGCCTGCCCCGCCCATCGAACCAGCCGAGGTGGCGCTCCGCCTTCTCGAACTCCTCAACGCCTGGCCCGCCGATCTCACGCCCACCCGCCGTTCCCATCGCGCCGAGCTCATCGAATGGGCGCAAAAACTCGGCGAATCGAAAGCCTCCACCCTCGAGGAATTCCTCGCCCTCGCCAAATCCCCGTTAAACCTGAACAAAGTCCCGCCGTCTGAGAAGGAAGCACTGAGGGCCTTCCGCGAATCGCTCGAAGACATGGTCGCCTCCTTCGTCGACCGCCACACCGCGCAACATCGCGCCCTGATCTTCGACGTCCTCACCCGCTTCGACGAACTCTACGCCGCGCGCAAAACCGAAATCGGCGCGCTTGATTTCAACGATCTCGAACGCCGCTCCATCGAACTTCTGACCCGAAGCGAAGACACGCGGAACCGCGTCCGCCGCCAGTTCCGCCAGGTCATGCTCGATGAATTCCAGGACATCAACGAGCAGCAGGCGAAACTCATCGAACTCGTGCGCGGCGAAGACGTCTTCTTCGCCGTCGGCGACCCCAACCAGTCGATCTACGCCTTCCGCCACGCAAGGCCGGATATCTTCCACCGGTACCGCGAGCTCATCGTGGCCCAGGGCAAGCACTCGGCCGAACTCCTCCACAACTTCCGCAGCCGCGAGGAAATCCTCCGCGCCGTCGAAAAACTGCTCGCCAACGCCGAAGGCATCGTGCAGCGCGAGCTCATCGCCGCCTCGGCCTTCGGCGAAAAGCACCATCCCTCCGTCGAAGTCCTCAAAGCCACGGGACTCGACAAGGAGGAAGCCTCCACGCGCGAAGCCCGCTGGATCGCCCATCGCATCCTCGCACTCCATCCCGGTCTCGGGGGCCCGCACGATTTCCGCGGCTTCGCCGTCCTCTGCCGCAACAGCGAATCGATGGGCCCGATCCTCAACGCCCTCGAAGAGGCCGGCATCCCCTACGTCTGCGGCCGCCGCCAGTCTTTTCTGCTCTCGCGCGAGGGCCTCGACATCACCGCTCTCCTCCACGTCATCGCCAACCCGCGCGACACCATCGCGCTCGCAACCGTGCTCCGCTCCGGTCTCGTCGGCGCGAGCGACGAAGCCCTCCTGCGCCTCCGCCTCCTCGCCGGCTCGCTCACCGGAGGTCTGAACATCATTGCCCACGACCCTGCCCGTCTCGCCGATTTCAATCCG